>JAAFJK010000215.1:0-2482 GCA_013298105.1 Cytophagales bacterium | reverse complement strand
CCGCTTGCGGTTGTCCATACGAAAAAAAGACCGCGAACAAATAAGGGAGAATGACCACTCGTTCCTTATCAGGCATATTTGCCGTAAATATGCCTTTGGATATTCCAATAGTTGGCGCATACAGCGAGGCAGGCAAGGCAGATACCGCTTACCCAAACCCACCAAAATATGCCTTCGCCTACTTCTAATCCGCGCCCCTTGAGCAAAGCAGTCGTATAGTTTTCGGCTGCATACATACCCACAAAGATAACTGCCATGACTATACTCAAAGTTTTCACAAAATGCTGAATAAGAAATTGGGTAAGCATTTGGGGGGTGTAGCCCAGCTCAAGCAATATCCCTATTTCCTGCCTTGCCTCTGCCAAAATTGCCCGAAAATTCATCAAAAACAATACACCTGAGAGCAACACAAACAGCACCCCAATAAATCCTACAATAGACATCAGGTTTTGGACTATGCCCCCTACCTTGCCTGCCCGAAGCCTGTCCTCATTTACTTGATAGCCCTTCTCGGCTATGTGGGAGGCAAGTTCGGGAGAAGCGGTATGACGTACTTTGAGCAAAATGCGGGACGGATTTTGTACCTTGCCTGCCCCCATGCGCGTGTTTGCCCACTCCATGAACTCCATCGGCACCAATATACTCGATACACGCTCTGAAAATCCAACTATCTGCCCCACAAAATTCTGCTCCCCACGCTCCCCGCGTATCCGCAAACCAATCGTTACAAGTTGGGCAGTAGCCATCGAGATTTGGGGCATTCCTCCGCCCTTGCCTACCGCAAAGCCAAAATTGTAGAGGTCAAGCATATCTTTGCCCAAAATGATGGGTATTTTGGGCTGTCCTTCTTTCCAAGTGAAACCTTCGGGCTGTGTATCCAAAGCCGATTTGTCCACAGCTTCAAAAAAAAGCTCTGTCGAAAAACCTAATCTTTGTATGTATGCCATGACTTCAAATTGATTTGCAACCAAAGGCGCAACTTTTTCAATGAAAGGTTGTTTAACCAATTCGGCTTGCTCTCCTGCCGAAAAAGTGGGCTTGCTAAAAAACAAGGTATTGCCCATACCAATAGATTTTGAAATGAGTAAATACCCACCCATTTTTTGTGGATTGTGGAAAAGTACACTCAGCTGACCATAGAGTTGTAGCGCAAAAAGCAGTATCAACATACCCACCGCAAAGCCTATATAGGCAAACCACACCTGAAAACCGCGCGTCTGCGCCCGAAAAATCTTAGCTAATATGTACTGCATCTGAAGGTTATTTCTTATCTTTTGTTAAAACATATATTTTGCGCCCAGATTCAGTTGCAGACCGCGTGGACGTACTGCTACGTATTTATTTTCTTGAATACTTTTGATATTTTGCAATATAAGGCTGTTGGCAGTCAAAGCCCATCTTGTATCATAGCGATATTCTGCTTGTAGCCCGCCGCCTATTTGCCAACTCCAAGTAGAGATTTTGGTGGCTGTTTCGAGTTTGTAAGCCGTTGTTACATCATCTTTTAGTTCGTAACTTGCTGTATTTGAGCTGGTAAGTTTATCTACTTGCCCTGCCGCCAAGACCGTAAACCCAAGTTTTTTGAAAGGACGGACTGTATAACCAAACTGTATCGGTATGCCGATATATTCAAAGCGTGATGAAAGATTGATAAGTCCTTCTTGATTGAATTGCGAAACTCTAAAATTATTTTCCCCTTGTGGATTGTAAGTAGGGTGATTTTGGAGGGCTTGGGCGAAGTCAGGGCTGTCTATGTTTCCTTCCAAAATATCCAACAAGAACGAATGACGCGAATAATCGTAATAATTTACAAAAAAGGCGTTTGTAGTTTGCTCCAAAAACTCTACCCTGTATTGTATCCCTGTGATAAACTGCCAGCGCGGAGAAAAATGATAGCCAAACCGTATATCGGCTTGATTGCCTACACTAAAATGTGCTTTTTCGTTTATTTCGGTAAAAAAATCGGTAAGATTTACGCCATCTGTAAGTTTGTGTACTTGGGCATAATCAGCTAAGTATTGTGTATAGTTGATGTCCAATTTGGTAGGACTGAGCGTAACACCACGCTGAACGCCTATCCAAAAGTTCTTAAGGCGCACTGTAGGAGGCACAAGTTCTGGACTAAAAACAAAATTTATGGACTTTAGTTTGGGTTCTTTAGAAAGCTCAAGGCGCATTGCCAAAGGTACAAGAGCTTCTACAGCACTTTCTTTTTGTAGGGCTTTTTCGAGTTTTTGTCTAAAATATTGGGTTTGTTGTTTTATTGGGGTTGAAGGGTGGTTGGTAGGAAGTGGGGTAGAAGGGTAGAAGGGTTGAAGGGTGGAAGGGTGGTTGGTAGGAAGTGGGGTAGAAGGGTTGAAGGGTTGAAGGGTGGAAGAGTGGTTGGTAGGAAGTGGGGTAGAAGGGTTGAAGGGTGGAAGGGTTGAAGGGTGGTTGGTAGGAAGCGGGGTTGAAAGGTGGACGGGTAGAAGGGTGGACGGGA
>JAAFJK010000701.1 GCA_013298105.1 Cytophagales bacterium | reverse complement strand
GAAAAAGACTTTCGGACTTTCCTACGTGCGCACGACTGGAGTGCCTACGCGGACTGTCATGTGGCTGTTACTTGTTCGGTAGAGGCTATCTTGCCTATGTGGGCGTATATGTTGGTGGCTTTGCATCTTGAACCTCACGCCACTACTATAGTACATGGCGACATGGAGGCACTCGAAAGTACACTTTTTAGAAAACTCATTGATGCGCTTGATGTAGAGGCGTGGCGCGACAAGAAAGTGGTCGTGAAAGGTTGTAGCAAACTGCCTGTGCCTATGAGTGCTTATACGCACCTTGCCTACCGTCTGCGCCCTGTAGTGGCGAGCCTGATGTTTGGCGAGCCATGCAGTACAGTGCCTTTGTATAAAAGTGTTACAAAAAATGGAGTTCAATAGACTTCCTGCAAAAATGCTATTTTTGATACCTCAACCCTGCCCTTCTCCAATTTGTAAGAAGTCTGAGGAATGGAAATAAAATAACATGAGCTGTAAGCGTCTGTTGGTATTGCCTAACCGCATAAAAGCTCGATAACAGACGCTTACAGCGTGGCTAAATATTCTCAAGTTATTTTTTACTCGTTCCTAATTTAAAAATTAACAAAATATTTTTAGTTCTTTTATTGCAGAACTAAAAATATTAACTTAACTTTGCGAAGTAATTGAATGAAAGATGATACAAGACAAGGTTTCGCGGTTATTTCAAGAACGTGGTATTGCAACTTTTGCGGAAGCAGGCAAGTTTGTAGCAAATTTAAAGTACGGCAGAAATGCGAATAAAGAAGATCTAACTACTTTATTTTCAGATAATTGTGGAACTTGTAGCACTAAACACGCACTTTTGAAACTATGGGCAGAGGAGCAGGGCAGACAAGACATAAAATTGATGTTGGGCATTTTTCGTATGAATGCACAAAACACGCCCAAAGCAGGTAAGATTCTTACAAAATACAATTTGCCTTACCTACCTGAAGCACATAACTATTTGAAATGCCATGAGATACGATTAGATTTTACCTTGCCTGAAGAAAAAGCACTACAATTTGAAAACGATTTATTGGAAGAAATTGAAATCGAGGTTTTTCAAATAACTGCCTTCAAAGTCCAATATCACAAAGATTTTTTACAAAAATGGCTACTTGAAAATCCTACAATAATTTTTGATTTGGAAACTATTTGGAAAATACGCGAAGAATGTATCGAAGCTTTGAGTAATCCAACCTAAAAAAACGACATTTCACTCCATAAAAACGACACTCTATACAAACAAATTTGCATTGAATGCCCGAAATGCACAATTTTGCACCATAAATCTAAAATCACAAATCTAAAATTGTAAATCTAAAATAGTCTTCAATCCGCTATTTTTTTTATTTAATAAGTTCTTTTTTTACAGAACTAACCACTTTTAACAAATTTTTTCAAACAAAAAAAGCCCCCAACCCCAAAGGGGAGTTTACCTAAATCATGAAAAATTTAATAACCCGTTTTATCTCTATCATTCCCCTTTTGGGGGTTAGGGGGCTTTTGCTTTTGTTTTCGCTTTTGTGGAATACACAAGTATTTGCCCAAACAAAACTTACTCTCCGCGAAGCTATCACGCAGGCAATTAAGGTAAACCCTCAAGTGAAAAATGCGGAATTGAATACGCTCAAAACTGCCCAACAAGTCCGCGAAACTAAGTCTATAGGGTTGCCTCAAGCGAATGCTTACCTGAACTATGATGACAACGTGAAAATAGCTACCCAAATCTTGCCTGGTGAGATTGTGGGCAGACCTGGTGCGCTTGTGCCTGTGCAGTTTGGCACGAAATATAACGTTACGATGGGCGCGGAAGTGCAACAACTTATCTACAGTCAGGCGTATTGGGCGGGCATCAAAGCTATCAAACAAGTGGCGGACTTTAACCAACTTGAAATCAAAAGTGCGAAAGAAGAAATTGCTTTTCAAGTAGCGCAGACATATTATTTGGCGCAAGTTACCTCCAAACAACGCGACATCATCAAAGCAAATTTGGATAAAACCACCAAACTTTTGCTTATCATGGAAACGCAATATGCGCAAGGCGTTATTCAAAAATTAGACCTTGACAAGATAAAAGTTGCCGAAACAAACCTACAGACTGAAGCCGAAAATCTTGAACTTGCCTACCAACAGCAGCTCAATATGCTCAAGTACATGACCGCTACAGCTATGGAAACGCAGGTAAGTTTGGTGGACTCTATCCAAACACTCGGCATCTTGCCTACCGCAGACGTAGCAAATACACAAAGTCGTTTGGCAATACAAATTTTGCAAAAACAAAAAGATTTGGAAAATTTGCAAATCAAAGTAACACAAGCGGGCTATTATCCGACTCTTTCA
>JAAFJK010000720.1 GCA_013298105.1 Cytophagales bacterium | reverse complement strand
AGGCAAGTCGACTTTCTTGAAGATACTTTCGGGAGAGATAGACGCGACCACAGGCAAGGTGCAGCTGGCTCAAGGGGCAAGAATGGCAGTGCTAAAGCAAAACCACTATGAGTATGATGCTATCCCCGTCCTCACTACGGTACTCATGGGGCATACAAAACTTTGGAAGGTATTGCAAGAAAAAGATGCCATCTATGCCAAACTCGACTTCAGCGAAGCGGACGGCATACGTGCTTCAGAGCTTGAGAATGACTTTGCAGAGATGAACGGCTGGACAGCCGATAGTGATGCGGCAGAGATTCTCTCGGCACTTGGCATCAAAGAAGACAAACATCACGTCCTTGTATCTGAACTAAATGGACCCCAAAAAGTAAAGGTGCTACTTGCACAGGCACTTTTTGGCAATCCAGACATCTTATTGCTTGATGAACCTACCAATGACTTGGATATCGAAACTATCACGTGGCTCGAGGACTTTTTGGCAAATTTTAAAAATACGGTATTGGTGGTTTCGCACGACAGGCATTTTCTTGATGCAGTCTGTACGCACGTAGCCGACATTGATTTTGGAAAACTACAAATCTATTCAGGCAATTATACCTTTTGGTATGAATCAAGCCAGCTCGCACTAAAGCAACGCTCAGACCAAAACAAGAAAGCAGAGGAGAAGAAAAAAGAACTCCTCGAATTTATTGCCAGGTTTAGTGCAAACGTAGCCAAGTCTAAGCAAGCCACCAGCCGTAAAAAAATGATTGAGAAGCTGAATATCGAGGAGATTAAGCCTTCCAATCGCAAATATCCCGGCATCATATTCGGGCAGGAGCGCGAAGCAGGCGACCAAATCCTGATAACTGAAGCCCTTTCCTACCAAACGCCCGAAGGCAAATGGCTATTCAAAGACCTCTCTATCAACATCAACAAAGGCGATAAAATCGCACTTATCTCACGCGACAGTGTGGCTGTAAATGCTTTTTATCAAGTGGTAAGTGGCGAGCTTGAGCCTACCTCTGGTTCGTATAAATGGGGCGTAACTATTACAAAAGCCTACTTGCCTGCCGACAACAACGCTTACTTTCAATCTAAATTAAATCTTGTGGATTGGCTACGCCAATATGCACCTGGAGAAAAAGATGAAACGCACATGCGCGGATTTTTAGGACGTATGTTATTCGCGGGAGATGAGCCTTTGAAGCAATGCAATGTACTCTCTGGAGGCGAAAAAATGCGCTGTATGATTTCGCGCATGATGCTTACCAATGCCAATGTGCTGATGCTTGACGAACCTACAAGTCACCTTGACCTTGAGTCTATCATTGCTTTCAATAACTCCTTGAAAGATTACAAAGGCACTGTTTTATTTACTTCGCATGACCGCGAATTTATCCAAACTGTAGCCAACCGCATCATCGAAATCACGCCCAAAGGCACTATAGACCGCTATCTGCTCTATGATGAGTACCTCGACAATGACCAAATCAAAGAGATGAAGCTGAAAATGTACGCTTAATCCATCGGGTAGGCAAGTTTTTTTGTGGTAAAATAAACTTGCCTACCCAAACCAAACTATAGGTGTTAATTTTGTTCTACAGCTACACCGAACAGCTCCGAACAAAGGACGTATGTTTTGATAACGACTTTAAAGATTAGTAGCGTTTTTGTGTATGCTTTTAGCACGCGGATAACGCAGATTAAGCGGATTTTCACGGATTTTCTATATTTTAGAAATTAGAAAATCCGTTGTCATCTGTAAAATCCGCGTTATCCGCGTGCCTCTTTCACAAATTAATTATGTCGTTATCGAATTGTGTGTGTCAAAAGTGCAGTAGCAAATTTTCTACACTTTCTAAGCCTCAAAAACGCCAAAAAAATAACCAAAAATAATTTGCAACTATGCTACAAAATGCCTAACTTGCAAAGCCGTAAATGTTTAGTTTCAACCCTATAATTTTTACACCCTTTAACCTTGCCTGCTTCATGAAGCAACAAAACCAACCTGCAACCTGCAACCTGCAACCTGCAACCTGCAACCTGCAACCTGCAACCTGCAACCTCACTACAGATGGAAATCGATAATTTTTATCGCCATGGGTTTACTATTTTGTAGTGCGCTATTCAGCGAAAACCGCGCTCAGACGGCTTACGACAGCCTGAACCCCCAGTTCGTTTAAGTCTATCCATAAAATTAAAAATAGTACGTTCATTGAAGTTTCCAACTTCAATGCAAAGGTTTTGCGGTTTGTAACCGCTACGCCAAAGGCGCAC
>JAAFJK010000527.1 GCA_013298105.1 Cytophagales bacterium | reverse complement strand
GGGTATTACCGTTTGAAACAAATAGATTTTGATGGTACATTTAGTTATTCTCCTGTAGTGTTTGTGGCGGGTATGGTAGGCAAGGACTTTGTAATCGTCTATCCTAATCCTGCCCAAAGCGACCTCAAACTAAAAGTGTCTGAAAGCATCTTGCCTACCGACCTACTCAAAGCCGAAGTCTATAGCATGGCAGGCAAGCGTATTTGGCGTGGGGCAGGCAAGCTCGCAGAAGTAGAGGCAAGTTTGCAACTTGCCTTCCGAAACTGGAAAGCAGGCACTTACATCTTGCAAATCCGTACAGACAAGAAAAGAGTGGAAACGAAATTTATCAAGGAATAAAAAAACACCCCAAAAAAGCCCTTTTCGAGGGCTTTTTTTGCTTTGTAGCCCATTTGTAGTCCTCTAAAATTTGGAGGTAACAGGTTTTTTTGCTTATTTTTGCATAAAAAACTCTACTTGTATGAAGAAACGTCTGACAAAACTTATTTTTTGCATAGCCCTCGCATGGGTTACTTGCCTGCCTGATGATGTGCTTGGGCAAACTTACTACAGTCGTAAAACAGGCAATTGGAATGATGCCTCTGCAGGAGATGCCACATGGTCGAACATATCTATAGGAGGCACAAGCTGCAACTGCACGCCCCCCACCAATGCCAACGTAGTTATAGGCAGTAGCCACACCGTTACTGTAGTGGGGGCAGGTGATATATTGGCTAACAACACCATCAATCTGCAAGGGACGAGTACCTTAACCTTATCCAATGGCAATACCAATCCCATCACTACGCTTATCGTGGAGGCAGGCGCAGTTGTAACATTATTCAATGGAACTGATAACTTGAATGTTACGACTGCGGCTATAGATGGTACTTATCAGCATGACAGAAATGGAGGTACTATTCCCACAGCTACTTGGGGAGCAACTTCTACGGTAAGCATCATAGGCGTTACAAATACAATGCCTGCAGGTTTGAATCAAACTTTTGGGAATTTCACTTGGACTTGTGGTGGGCAATTAGGTCCATTTCTCACAATTCCTAACAATATGACTATACAAGGTAATCTAAATCTTGGCGATACGAATGGTAAAGGCTTGAGGTTTAGTACATTTACCATCAACATAGCAGGAAATTTTACGAACAACATAGGTACTAATTTTCAAGCCGAAAGTAGCACCTTTGTTTTCAACAGTACCACAAGTGCGCAGACACTTATAGGAAGTGATTTGAATTTTTATAACCTGACTATCAACAATACTTCAGGTACACCTACCGTAACAGCTGGTATGGCTATTGCTGTTTCAAATGCCCTTACGCTTACCAATGGCAGATTGGAAGGAGGTGTTTCAGGGGTTACGTACAGTGGCTTGAACTCAGGTCTTACACGCACCAATGGCTGGGTAACTGGTACACTCCTCCGCACAGCAAGCGAGGCTAATTCCATGTTTTTGATAGGAGATGCTACGACTTATCAGCCTGTTATGTTCATCACAGCTGACCCTGTTGCTACGGCTCGTTTTGGCGCGCCTTCAGCACCTGTACCCAACTCAGGTACTGGTTCGTGGTATTTGGGCAATGGTGCTACGGCTTCTTTCATTACTTTCATCAATCCACAAGGAACCAATATCACTTGGAATCAGGCAAAAATACGTCAATATAGCAGTGGTTGGGGTGTTCCAACCACGCCTTCTTATCCCATTACCAATCAATACAGGCAAAATTTTCCTTTTGGTGCAAGCATAGAGGTAAGTTTAACAAATGATATAGGTATTTACTACAGCCAGACATCTGGAGACTTCGGAACGGCAGGAACATGGTCGACTACTTCTATTGGAGGAGGTAGTTGTGGGTGTATGCCTCTTGCGAATGCTACCGTAGTGATAGGCAGTAATCATACTGTTACGGTTACAGCTGCTAATCAACTTGATGGACGCAGGATAGACCTTCAATCTGCTACAGCGGTATTAAATTTAGACATCTATACCACACATACCATTACTGAACTCAATGGTGTAGCAGGAAGTAGAGTAAGGCTTGCGCTTGGTTCTTTTCCTACTGTAAGCACCAATAACTTCATCAATACTGTAGGTACTATAGTAGATTTTGGCAGTACAGGTGTCTTTAGCATTCCTACTACTTTTGGCGGAAGCAATTATCAAAGCCTTGTTGTTTCAGGCATTAACAAAAGCTTATCTTCAGGAACTACCACTGTGCAGGGAAACCTGACTATAGGAAGTGGGGGCATACTTGAAGTAGGTGCTAATGATCTTACCGTCAATGGTGATATGCTGAATAATGGTACATTCACAGACAATACTACAGGCGGGACATGCACTTTCAATGGAACTGTTACCAATACAGGTATATTTGGTATGGGAGGAGCGGGCAATACCTCTACTTTCAAATTTAGAGGAAATATTACGAATAGTGGTGCGACCCCTACATTTAATTTAGCACAAAGTTGTTATTATATTTTTGAAATAAATCCTGTTACCATTACCAACAATGCCGCGAATAATGCGAACATGAATTTTGCACAAGATAATAGTGGAGGAAGCACTGTTGATAGTAATGTTACTATAGCCAATGGCACTTCTACAGGTTCGGTGGGGTTTTATAGCAACGCGGGCTTAAATATAAGTGTAGGAATTACACTTACCAACAACAATGCCAATGGGCGTTTGATAACCAATAGAATAACAGGCGCGGGTATATTCATCAATGGTGTAAATGCCAAACTAAATTACCAACCTGAAAATATCACTGTTATTGAGGTTGCCACTTTCAATGCAACTGCTTCAGGCAATGAGGTTATTTATGATGATGACTTTAATACCAATGTACGAGGTACAACTTACCATCATCTTTCTATAACTAATAATACCAAAACATTGACAGGTGCGACTACAGTCAATGGAAACTTTAGCACTTCTGGTGGTGCTGGCGTTAATTTTACTACAAATACCCACAACATGATAGTAAAAGGCAATTTTACAACTGGTTGTAATGTAGATTTTACGACAAGTGCCATAAGCATTGGAGGCAATCTCACAAGAGGTACAAATGCTTTTGTTGCAACCTCAAACACTATAACATTTAATGGTGCTTCTTCTCAAACAATTACTGGAACTCCTGCTATCTCATTTCATAATGTAGTCATCAATCAAAGTACCGCCTCTACAGTTGTACTCAATGATGCTATCACTGTTACTAATGCCCTTACCCTTACCAATGGTAGAATACAGTTACTTTCATCAAGCAGTCTTACCTATAATGGCTCAGAAGCGAACCTTACCTACACGAATGGTTGGGTAGAAACGAATGGCACAGGAAGTTTTGGTAGGGGGGCAGGGTCAAATTTTACCTTTCCTGTAGGCAATGCTACCCAACCGCAAATGGTACAAATAACCAATTCAGGCGCGGGGGCAGGGGTGCGTTACAAGAATCCATCAGCTGGTATATCTGTAGCTACGGGCGCGGGTGCGTGGGATATTTTCAATGGAGGTGTCGCGTCAAATATTGTCTTTTTGAACCCCAAAACCCCACAAGGTGGCTTTGCAGGCAATCCTGCTATATATAAATTAGTAGGTTCATGGGGAACTGTAAGTTCTTCTGTGAGTGGTTCAAACTATACAGCCACAGCAGGTATGGGTACTTCAGAAGTAGGGCGAGAATTTGCTATTATAAGTGATTTTTCTGCTATATCCGCTACAAACGTAACCACCACAAGTTTCACCGCGAATTGGACAGCCTTAGTAGGTGCTACCAGCTATGACATAGAAGTATCTACTACAGGTTCTTTCTCAGGCACACCCACGCAGACAGGCATCACAGGCACAAGTAGCGTAAGAACAGCTACCCCAAACACTGTGTATTACTACAAAGTTAGACAAGGTACGCCTTCTTTAGGTGGTTGGTCTAATACCAAAATGGTTTCTACTATCTTGCCTGCGGGCAGTGGCAATACACTTACTTTTGATGGGTCAGGCGGCAAGATGGTAGAGATAACAAATCACTCTGCAGTTAGATCGGAAGAGC
>JAAFJK010000774.1 GCA_013298105.1 Cytophagales bacterium | reverse complement strand
ATAGATAGAGATTTGAATGCAAGTTTGAATCTTGAGAAATTGGCGGTGAGCTACACCGTGTCCGCCTGTGGAGCCTCGAAAAAGCCTGTGTCAAATGGCACAGGGGGGCTACGAAGCAGGAAGTGAACATCAAATGTATAAGTTTGTATAAGTTTTACGTAGCGGAGGTTAGTAAATTCAAATCAGATTCGGATATCATTATATTAAATCCAAGATTTAAAATTTCTAATTTAACTAAATTTCCAATTTCTTTAGGAATAGTATTAAGTTGTAGTTATTATAATTCTTGTAAAAAGCTGATTATCAATATTTTACAAAGGATTTCTTTGCAAAAGGTTTAAAAAATTAAGGTGCATTTTTTGATTATTTTGGTCTATTTGCAACTTGTATGTGTGGGTGGGTACAGAAATTCCTAAAAAAGCCTCCTTTTTTACCTATCTTTTTTAGATACCTTTTGCAAAGAAATTCGGCGTAATAATCTTAATATCAATTACTTACAAACAAAATAATAACTACAATTTAACCGCTTTTTATCAAGCAAACGCCAACAAATTCAAGTATTTTTCAGGCTATACTTTTGATGTGGATAAAGAAAACGCGCTCAAAGGCAGATGTAACTATTTGTTAAGTAAATCTATTGCCGCATTTATTGATACGCCTGTTTTTGCCATTTTTGAAGCGAAAGATGACAATTTAGAAAATTGGTATGGACAATGTGGCGCAGAAATGTATGCCGCACATCTCTACAATGAACAAAACGACAAGCCTCTGCCTTTCATTTTTGGGGCTGTTACGAATGGGTTGAATTGGCAATTTTTGAAACTCGAAGGCAAGCAACTTTCTATAGATACTGCCTATTATTCTCTCCAAAACTTGCCTACCCTTTTGGGTACTTTGCAAGGAATTTTGGAAATGTATGATTAGACTTCTTGCGAAAGTGCTATTTTTGATACCTCAACCCTGCCCTTCTCCAAATGGAGAAGGGTTAAAAATACTTTCGCAAGAAGTCTATTAAAATTTCAACGCATTTTTAAAACATTTAAAGGAGAAAAAGAATTACACACTTCTGCTGAACTTGAGCAAAAGAAATTTTTGCTGTCTACAAATCTCGTGAAGTGCTTTTTCATTGATGCTGTCCCAAACCAAAAATCTCCTCAAGCCAAAGAGGGCAGGTAAGATATGCGTTTCTAAGTACGAAAATGATACGTCACAAAAATCCTACTCACAGGAAAGGCGGTAGGCAAGTGCTTTTTGCAGACTTTCTGCATTTTGACTTTGGATTAGATAGCGCATATTTTGATAACGATTACTTTAGGGCTTTGTTATGCTTCTTCGGTAGGCAAGGTTTTATGAGGCGAAGTAAGGCGTTCATAAGAATCACGCCACCAACCCATATTGTAGGCGGCTTCTCCATAAATATTTTCTCTGTACCATTGTATTTTATCCCAAAGAACTAAAAATTCTTCTCGTCTATCTTCTAATGAGTTACACATCATGCTTATGAAATATACTGAACCTTCTTGGCTATCGTAAGTAATATCATTATCCCTTAATTCTTTAGCATCTAAAACTAAGCAAGACAACTGAAAATACAAATTAGTATTCTCTGTTTTTGAACCCATGATAGAATATTGATGGAATATGATGTCATAAGTTTGTTTCACAAAATGCATGGGTGCTTCATGTGTGGTTATATCTGATGAATTCATCAGTTCTATGGACATTTGCAAAATTTTCTTTAAAAAATCTTGACGGCAATGCCAATAAAAACTATAGTCAGCTCTAAAATTTTCTATCAAAGCCAATAAACAATCGAACTTTTTATTTTTATGATAATTTTCTAACATATTTATGCAATAATCATTGTCAATTTTAAATATATCAGATAATATTTGTTCATATTTTTTACGGAAATCATCCGCCCTGTACCTTAAATCAATCTGTTTATCCTGATTTCTTTCTTGTTCAGGCAAGTCCCATTCTGCGTAAAGCTCTGTTGTAATTTCATTGTATTGGCTTACGAAGTATTCAAACTGCTTTTGCAACTGTTCTAATGTTTCCATAATCATTTTAAAAAGAATTGATTTATATTTGCAAAAATAATAAAATAAAATACATAACCCAGTTCCCCCGTAAATCTGTTTACCCCTCTACCCTTCCACCCCTCTACCTTTCTACCCCAATGCAAATCTCCTATAATTGGCTCAAAAATTTTGTAAACATAACCGAAACGCCTGAAGAAATCGGCAAATACCTTACCTCCATAGGCTTAGAAGTAGAAGGCATTGAGCCTTTTGAACAAGTAAAAGGCGGTTTGCGTGGCATTGTCATAGGCGAGGTCATTACTTGCGAAAAACACCCCAACGCAGATAAACTTTCCAAAACGACTGTAAACATAGGCGCGGAAACGCTCTCGCCCATTGTTTGTGGTGCGCCCAATGTGCAGGCAGGGCAGAAAGTATTGGTAGCGACTGTAGGCGCGACACTTTATCCCATGTCAGGCGAGTCTTTCACTATCAAAAAAGCCAAAATCAGAGGCGAAGAAAGCGAAGGTATGATTTGCGCTGAAGACGAATTGGGCTTAGGTGAGTCGCATAATGGCATTATGGTTTTGCAAACGGACTTGCCTAATGGCTCGCCTGCCGCACAATATTTCGGTTTCGAAACAGATTATATTTTCACGATAGGACTCACGCCCAACCGCACAGATGCTATGTCGCATTTGGGCGTAGCACGCGACCTTGCGGCGAAGCTCAACCGCGCCTACAAATATGTAGAAAGTCCCAAAATTACCAAAACTTCTGACGCGCTCAACATCACTGTAACAGTCGAAAATGCCCTTGCCTGCCCACGCTACACAGGCGTAACGATAGCGGGCGTAAAGGTGCAAGACTCGCCTGAATGGTTGCAAATTCGCCTCAAATCTTTGGGGTTGAAACCTATCAACAACGTGGTGGATATTACCAATTTTGTACTGCACGAGGTTGGGCAACCTTTGCACGCCTTTGATGCAGACAAAATAGCAGGCAAACAAATCCTTGTGAAGAACTTGCCTCAAGATACGCCTTTCGTTTCCTTAGAGGGCAACACGCGCAAACTTTCTGCCCACGATTTGATGATTTGTGATGGCGAAAGCAAACCTATGTGCATAGGAGGCGTTTTTGGTGGATTGGAAAGTGGTGTTTCGGGCAGTACGCAAAATATTTTCTTAGAAAGTGCGTATTTCTTGCCTTCCTCTATCCGCAAAAGCAAACAATATCACAACTTGCATACAGACGCGAGTTTCCGTTTTGAGCGTGGCGTGAGTCCTGCCTCGCCTTTGGTGGCATTGGAAAGGGCAGTAAGCCTGATTTTGACTATAGCAGGCGGGCAGGTAAGTTCAGAAATTACGGATATTTACACTACACCCATCTTGCCTGCCCAAGTGCAGATGAAATGGCGCAATATTGATAGATTGATAGGCAAGACTTTAGACCGCTTTTGGGTAAAAGGTCTTTTGCAACGTCTTGAAATTCAGGTAAGTAATGAAACTGAAGCGGGCTTTTTGGCTACTGTTCCACAGTACCGCGTGGACGTTACAAGAGAGGCTGACGTGATAGAAGAAATTGCGCGTCATTATGGGTACGATAATCTCGAACTATCTGAGCGTTTGGGTACGGCTTATTTGGCTGAATTTCCACAACCTGATGCCCACAATTTGCAGTTCCAAATTTCGCAACTATTGGCAGGAAGTGGCTTTTCTGAAATCTTGACAAATTCGCTTACGAAGCCCACTTATACGGAAGGCATGGCGCAATATCCGCAAGAAAATTATGTAAATATCCTCAACCGTTTAAGCGAAGAATTGGGTGTAATGCGTCAATCGTTGCTCTTTTCGGGCTTGGAGGTGATAGCGCATAATGTGAACCGCAAGCAAAAGGATTTGAAGTTGTTTGAGTTTGGAAAGGTGTATCAATACAAAAACCCCCTAACCCCTGAAGGGGGAACACAAGCGGATTCCCCCTTCGGGGGCAAGGGGGCTTTAAGTGCTTACAACGAAAGAGTCCAACTTTCTATCTTCATATCGGGCAATCAACACGCAGAAACGTGGCACTCAACAGCACGCGAGGCGGATTATTTCGACCTTGCCTCCGCAGTGCAGAAGGTGCTACAGCGCATGGGCTTCGCTGACCTGAAAAGTGAGCGCGTGCAAACAGATACGCTCAGTGATGCTATAGTTTATAAGCGTGGCAAGCAAATAATCGCTACTGTAGGCGTGGTACAACAAAGTGTGCTGAAAAAGACGCACCTGAAGCAAGCCGTTTGGTATGCCGAATTGGAGTGGGAAACTATCCTGAAAAGCTACAAACAAAACTTCTCTTTCCAAGAAATTTCCAAATTTCCCGAAGTACACCGCGACCTTTCGCTTGTGTTGGATAACAAGGTTTCGTTTGCGCAAATACGCGACCTTGCCTACCAAAAAGAGCGTAAATTGCTGAAATCTGTAAATGTGTTTGATGTGTTTCAAGGCGAGAGTCTGGGGGCAGGCAAGAAGGCTTACGCTGTCCGCTTTGTCCTCGAAGACAATACGCAAACCCTCACAGACCAAGCCATCGACCAAGTGATGCAGAAATTGATGCAAAGCTATGAAAAGGATTTGGGGGCGGTGATTAGGAAGTAATTTTTTAAAAAACCTTTTTAGGTGTCGAAAAACGCTGAAATGAAAATACACTTTGCTATTTAGATTGAACAGTGTTTTTAGAACACCTGAAAAGGCTAAAAGATATTGAAATAATTTCCTCAAAATTGTATGAAGCAGAGTTATGCTGTTAAGTGAAAAATTATTGGATTGTATAAAACGTTGGGATGTACAAGGTGTAAAAGAACTACTCGTTCAAGGGGTAAGTCCTTGTCGAAACACGCGTTTTTTTTACCCCTTAGAATCACCTTTGGTTTTAGCAACAAGAATGGAATCAATAGAATTGGTAACACTTTTATTGGATTGGGGTGCGCCTGTCGATGAATTTAGATTGGGGAAAAGAGATAAGATAACAGCACTTCGTATGGCTTGTTGGTGCTATAACATTGAAATGATACAATTGTTAATACAACGAGGAGCTAATATGAACCTACATATCAAACAAAATTTAAGTTCAGGTAAAAAATTATTGGAGTATATCAATATTTTAGACCCCCACTGTTCCAAGTTTATTTTGTTTGAAA
>JAAFJK010000750.1 GCA_013298105.1 Cytophagales bacterium | reverse complement strand
CCTGCGTTTACCTCATTTTTTGTGGGTAGGGCTGGATTGGTAGGAGAAGCAAGCAAGACATTCGTATCTCTCAGTGTCCAATGCGAAAAGGCAGTTCTGCCGTTGATTTGCGAAAAATTCAAAGCGGGACTACTTGAAGTTGCCATGAGGTTTTGCCAACCTGTAGAGCTACTCCATCTTGCCACATCAAAAGGCTCGACAGCAGGCATCATTTCCGAGTCTGCATAATCTATTCTGAGGTTTGTAGGATTGGAAGCACTCAAAGTACCTGTATTGACAGCTACTTTGTAAATCAACCTGATAGCCGCTTTGCCATAGTCGGCTACATAATGATAGCGGTCTATGTTTACGGTATAGTCTGCGCCTGCTGTACGATTGAGCAATAAACGCGAACCGCCTATGTTGGTTTGCGCGGCGTTTACGGTTCTGTTTGTGAAGCGGACATAGCCACCTTGACTTGCCTCCGTAGTCGCAGTGAGGTCTTTTACAATATAGTTGCTTGCCACATTTTCGGTTAAGGTTGCAGTTGTACCTAAGTCCATGTTAAAACCATTGAGGTTTGTATCGCCTGTATTTAAAACAGCAGTTCCTGTAACATTGATGCTTCGCAAAAGTTTCAAATCGTGGGTGACAGATTTATTTACTTGTAAATTCGCTATATTTACCGCTCCTGTAGTGCCTGAAATGGTCTGTTCGGCAGTTGTAGAACTAAAACGCATCAACCCTAAACCTGTGCCACCTGTAGCATTTAAAGTGCCATTCACTATTAGATTGCCTATACTAAGTTCAAAACCACTGCCCACGTTGTTGGTAGTTAAAGTATTGCCTGCTCTTACGGTTAAGTTGCCTTGCAAAAGCATAGGTTGTGCATTGCTATTTTCGTTGTAAACAGTAACAGTTCCTGAGCCTGTACCGCCTACGTCCATGTTTCCTTTCACGGTAGCAAAACCGCTTGTACTTCCATCAAATTTGCTTATAGGAGAGCTTCCGTCCCAAGCCCCCGATATACTTTCTATAGTAAGGTTAGGGTAGTACATATCCACTGCGACAACAGCCACATTGCCATCACCATTGTACCTATAAATCCAAAATGCAGTAGCAGGAATGTTGCTTATGCCCGTTTCGTAATTATCTTTTAAGTTAAGTGTACTGCCTGTATTTGTTTTGATAAGGGTGGCATTACTTGCCATCTGCCAAGTAGCCCCTCCGTCAAAGGTTATACTATTGAGGTTATTTGAGCGATAAATAAAAGTACCATTGATGATAAAGTCTGCGGCAGTGCTATTGTTTAGGCAGGTAAGTTGCGCACTTGTAGATATTTCCAGCGTACCTCCATTTTCTATAGTAACTTTATCTATACTCAAATCTATGTCTTGCACTATCGTAGTACCACTTTGGATAATGACCTCACTTGAGTTGGCGGCTATAGGATACGTGCAAGTGCTTACCCAAGGTCCTGCTGTGGTGTTTGCCATTTCCCAATTCGCTACAGTTGTCCAGTTGCCATTGGCACTTGCTATAGAGCGATAAATGGGGCGTGAGTTGTAGGTAAATTGTGCCGCATTGCTTAGACGATTGCAAGCTCCTTTTATGACTTGACAATAAAATTGATAATCATAGAGATTTGTCAAATTGCCTGTGAGCGTGAGCGCGTTAGTCGTTGCATTTGCTACAGTTACGGCACTGTTGCCTGCATGGGCAGCAGTGAGATTAGCGGTTGTTACGGTTTGCCAACCTGTCATAGCGGTGCGGTCATTGAAGTACCATTGGTAGGTAAGTCCTGTGCCAGATGCCGTAACGGACATCGTAAAAGCACAACCTGTAACATCAGCAGGATTTGCAGTAATGTCAATGGTGGCATTACTGGCAAATACGCCCAAGTCTGCTATGTCTTCAGGGTCATCTGTAGTCCATTCAGAAGCTGTAAAAGTAGTATTGGGACCTGTTATGGTCGTTTTTCGATAATACGAATAGCCTACAGATACGCCTTGTGCGATTACCTCATCAACTTGCGTACCTCCATTCCAAAGTTCAAGTCTATCCAATTCATTGTAGCCTAATGGACTTCCTGTAAAGGTAAAGTCAGGTGTAAAACCGCCTATATTTGCATCAGTGCTGACCTTGCCTACCAAGACCTGTCCACTCGCTATAGATGAACCTATGCCAGCCGCAGGAAAGGTATAAGTGTGCGTAACTGAACCCGTATTGTCGTTGAATCTACGAATAGAATAGGTCGTCAAATCAATCGTAGCATTTGTACCGTTGTAGATTTCTATATACCCCAAACTGCCTGCTTGTGCATCATACAGCTCTGAAATTATCAATCCTGACATACTCACAAAGCAAGTACCTGCTTTTTCGGTTCTTGTAAAAGTAGCTCCTGAAGTAACATCACAGCCTGCCACAGCAACTTTTATATTCTCTGTACTGAATCCCGCAGGAACTTCTGCTATGATTTGGGTGCTACTTATGAAAGTAACGCTTGTGGCAGATATATTACCAAACGTCACTGTAGAAGAAGCCGAAAATCCTGTACCTACTATGCGTATCATAGCGGCTATAGGTGCGGAGGTAGGCAAGAAAGAGGTAATGGTATGTGTAGGTGCGCAAGGTGCTGTTACATTGATGGTGTAGTCTTCATAAGAAGCAAAACTACCTGTATAGCAAGTGGTAGGCGTATTGGTGTCTGCACCGCCTATCCTTAGCCGATAACTTCCTACAGGTGTTGCACCACCCACCACAAAAATTGCATTCAAAGTCGTAGGATTGCTGGCAGTAGATACACCCGTATAGACCTCCTCGCCTGCATCATCAAAATCAAAATCACTGTTCCAATCTACCCATACTTTAGTATTGTACGTAAAACCTGTTTGATAAGTAATATCGCAGGCAAGGGTAGTCCCTTGTTCTACATTAGTAGATTGCGCACTATAATCTCCATAATTTCCCGCTTCAGCTACAGTAGTGTTATTGATAGTTCCCATGCTTATATTCGTAATGCCTATGCCATCTACCGAGCTTGGGTTGGGCGTACAATAAATACCTACAGGCGTACAATTTGTAGTAACACCGCTTGACCAATTCATGCCATTGCGTGTAAATATTTTGTAAGTATAGTTTGTACCATTCGTTAGACCTGCAACATTTACGGTAGTGCTTATACCTTTGAATACACAAAAGCCGCCATCAAATCCTGTACCTGAGCCAAAAGTCGTATTCGCGGTATAGCTTCCTCCATTGCCTGTAGGCAAGGCAGCTGTAAAACCGCCTGCTTTTACAAACACCAATACATTGTCATCACAGCCTGTGGGCGCAGTCCAGCTTACTGTACTTTCGCCATTGACACACGCAGACGTGGTTTGTGCAGTTACATTGTTGGGTATAGCAGAAGTAATCGTTTGGGCATTACCCGCAAAAGCAGTACCTGATTTATTGCCCAGCATGATAGTTATGTTGGCAGCAGTAAGCGCATTTATCGAAATAGTTTTGGTATCTACAGCCGTACAAGGCAAATCTGTAGTCAAGAAAAAATAGCCTGTAGTCCCTACAGTAATGCTTCGACTGAAGGCTGTAAAACTTTGCGAGCCAACGCCAAGACTGCTTGTTTTGGAGGCTACCTGCACATCATTGCCACTGCCTATGAAGGTCGCATCAGGCGAGTACCAAAGTTTTATATTGGTAAGGTCGCTTGCCAAATAGGTGCCTGCTGTAGTAAAGTTGATGTTTGTCAAAGTCGCATTGGCAGCCGTTACAGCCAATTCAAACTTGTAAATGACGTTATTTGTTGTACCTTGTAAAATATTTGATGCCGCAACCGAAGGATTATCAGACGAAAGTACAACACTCGAAATGGCATTGATATTGAATGTATTACTTACTCCACTTGTCAGACTACCACTACTTGTAGTAAGCTCTAAAGCTGTCCCTGCGGTAGTATGGACGATTGTCCAAGTAGAGGCAAGTCCGCTTGCGGGTGTGGCTGTTTGGGGTGAAGTGTCTAACGTACCTGTAGAGGTAATATTGATAGCTGTAACATATCCCAAATCGCGGTTTCCGTTGGCATCTATAGCCTGTACGGTAGGCGAGGTCATAGTCGCGTTTTGGTTTGTGGTGGAGGGCTGAGTGATGAATGCCAAGCGTGAAGCTACCACCGCGACTGTATTATTGCCATCTCCCGAATTAACGGCTTGAGCAGTTGCCAAACCACCCGCCACAAATGTAAAACTTGTATTATTAACCAAAAACACAAAATCTTGACCATCTATAATAGTCGGGGCTGTACCGCCCATAGCTGTTTTGAAACGTACCGTAAGTGTATAAGTTTTGGTGCTACCATTGGGAACATGACCAATATTACCGACTGCATTGGGCAAAGAAGCAAAAGTAATATTTGTGGCTGTTATGGTAGTGCTTGTAACTGTATTTGTACCATCAGAGAACTGTGCTTCTTGCAAGGCATTTGTCCAAGACGTTACACTATTGCCTGTGCCTACATTGAAGACAAGTGCCGAGAACTGAATGGGTATGGCATCACTATTCACGACATTGAAATCAAAATTGCTTACTGCATTTATTTGAGGCGCAGTTGCCCCTGTGAAGGCTGTATTCAGGGAAGAAATCGTAGGAGGCTCGCTTAAAGTTGGACTTATGGCGAGTGTGGAAGTGGAAGCTACTCCACTGTAATCTGCAATAGAAATATCATCAATATTTAATCTCGCACCTCCACCTGATAGTTTTGTAATTCTTACTCTTACATTTCCGCTTACATTAGCCACGAATGATTGTGAAGTAAGTGTAGTAGAACTTGTAGTTATTGTACCACTTGCGTAAGCAGTCCAAGAGCCTCCATTGTCATTTGAAACTTCTAACTTCCAACTGGAGTTGGCATCAGTGCCATACACAGCATGAACCAATGTGATAGTTCCAGCCCCGTTAGCTTTGTTAGCTAACATAGTCATGGTGCCTGAGTTTTGGATACGTGCTGACTTAGTTCCATTTTTCCTGTCATTTGTGGCATTGCCAATCAAGGCATCAGTCATGTTCCAACTGATACCATTTAAAGTTACTGCACCAGAAGCATAAGCTCCTTTAGTTTCAGCTTCAAAATCAACTGTATATTGCCCCCAGCTTGCCTGCCCACCGCAGCAAAGGAAGAAGAATAATATAAAAGATAATTTTTGTTTAAAAGATTGGGTAAAGAGCTTTTTCATGAGAATTTGCCGTTTTTTTTTGCAAAGTTCACAAACAAATTCCTTATTTTCAAATGTTTGAAAAAACGTAACAAAACCATAATGTACTTTTATAGCGTTTTTGTAAGATTATGTACTTGTTACGTATTTCCAAAGAAAGCACAATCTTTGCAAACGTTTGCAAAGACTGTAAGTTTTTCGGATTTATTGGGGCTTTAGGAACGAGTAAAAAATAACTTGGACATTTTGCTAATCTTTTGTGTTTATACTTTGTTGCAATATTCATTACAAAACACCGCTTTGCGCTTCTATTGCGCCTCGTCTAAACTCAAAATATTGCACAAAACCTGACCATCTTATTTTTTACTCGTTCCT
>JAAFJK010000485.1 GCA_013298105.1 Cytophagales bacterium | reverse complement strand
TACGAAAGCATCTGCCAAGTACGTAAGGCGATATTTAAGCAAAATGCGTTGCTTCATCTCGGCAGGGTAGGCAACCCAAGTTTTCGCGTCAAAGGTAGGCGTATCTTCATCACAGGGCGCGTTTACAGTTGTATTGCCATTTTTCTCAAACTCGCCTACCAATGTTTCGATAAGTTCTGCTTGTTGCGTTTTGTTGTTATACCAAGATTTGAAAAGTTGTTGAAAAATCCATTGCGTCCATCTATAGTAGCTCGGTTCAGAAGTACGAACTTCCCTGCTCCAGTCGTAATTGAAGCCTATTTTGGCTAATTGTGACTTGAAAGTAGCTATATTTTGGTTAGTGGTGATAGCGGGGTGTTGCCCTGTTTGTATGGCATATTGTTCAGCAGGCAAGCCAAAACTATCGAAGCCCATCGGGTGCAAAACATTGTAGCCTTGCATACGCTTGTAACGCGAGATGATGTCTGTAGCAATGTAGCCAAGCGGGTGTCCTACGTGCAAACCTGCTCCCGAAGGGTACGGAAACATATCTAAAGCATAATATTTGGGCTTAGAAAAATCGTTTTCTACTTTGTAAATTTGGTTTTCTTGCCAATAGGCTTGCCACTTTTGTTCGAGGGCAGAGAAGTTATATTCAGACATGGAGGTAGAGGGGTGGAAGGGTAAAAAGGGGGAAGGGTGGAGAGGTAAAATATAATCAACTTTCAACTCTCAATAATTCAATTTATTTCTTTTTGCGTAACAGTGTAGACAAATTGGTACTTACTAAAAGACTATGTGATATACCTGTAAGAATAGGTATTGCAAAAACAGGGTTATCCAATGAAGATATAGTTTGATATACAACACTCCAATGGTCGAATTGAGACCCTATGGTAAGGGTAAAATTGTTCTTGCGCCTAAATTGTTTTTTCTCTAATTCGTCCATATTAGAATGGTAAACATTGTCCATAAAATTGCTGTTCAAATAGCCTAATTTTAGCATCAATCCATCTCCACTATTAGCAGGATTTATCTTGCCAAAATGCCAAGCAAACTCTGTGAACAATCCCCAAGAGTACATATTTGAACCTCGACTGACGTTCAAATAAGAGATGGATGCAAGCTTCTCCCTAAATCGCAAATAATTGCCAAACTCATGGGAGTGATTGAAAGAGAAATTTAAAGCACGCCATTCAAAATGTGTGGTATTGAGTGGCATTTTTAAGCCTACTTCTAAGCGCACACCAAGTGCTTGAAACGTCTTTTTGCTTGAATCCTTTGGAGTATAATAGTAGCCTTTGACAGATGTAGGAACATTTGCAATACCTCCCGCCGCTTGCAAACCATAAGCAATATTAAAAACACGAAAACTATGTGCCTGATGTACTTGTAACATACCAGATACAACTTTAACATTTTCTCCTATTACCATTATATCACTCAAATTACTTGTAACTTTAGCTGATAAGTGTACACTTTGTTTGTGATTGTGAGTAGTATCGGAAGATACCAAGAATGGTTTGCTCATGTACGTTTCATCATGCAAGTACATAGCGGGTACAAAATTGGGTGTGCAGGAACTGAAGCAAACAAGCAAAATGAGGCTTCCAAAAAATGAAAAAAGTTTCATTGTGGTATTTTTGATTATTTCGCAAAGGTAACTTAAAATCAATATCTTTGCAAAGATAGCGTTTTTTACTTTTGAGAACAACATAACAATTAACAAAATAACAAAACAACCATGTACCTACTCGAAAACTCGCCTGAAGCTGAAGCTATGCGCCAAAATGTAAGGCGACTGTTGCAAAGTAGTGAAACGGAAAATATAGACTTGGCATTGCAACTTATCGAAGGTGGAGGCTTACACCAAGATACTGAAGTGATACTGCTGAAATTATATGAACAAAGAATCCTTACGTTGGAGGAAATTTTGAAACTTCCTGATTTCATGCTTCGAGTCATACAACATCTAAAAATCTATCATGTCAAACTCAAACATTTGCCTGAAATCGTTTTTCAATGCGCTAATTTGCGTATATTGCAAACCTACGAAACAAATTTTGTAGCTATATCAGACAAAATAGCAGATTTGAAACAGTTGGAGTTTTTGAGTTTCATTTATGATAAAATCAGCACAATACCACAGGCACTGTTGAACTTACCTAATTTGAAAAATCTCATGTTCTCACGCAACAAGATAACCAACTTGCCTACAGAAATTAAAAAACTACAACAACTGCAAATGATGACCATAGGCGCAAACCAATTGACTGTCTTGCCTGACGAAATAGGCGAATTGAAAAATCTGAATAATCTTTCATTCAATGGCAATAAAATAACCGATATACCAGACAGCTTGTGGGATTTACCTCATCTCAAAACACTTAGCATGGAATACAATGAGCTTGCCTGCTTGAGTGAAGCGGTAGGCAAGGCAGGCAAGTTAGAAAATTTACATCTCACTACCAATAACTTGAAAGCCTTGCCTGCCTCTATTACCCAACTAAAAAAACTCCAGAGATTAGATGCCAAACCACGCAAAGGTACGCTCAAACTTACTGAAGAACAAAAAGAATTTTTGAAATATGTAGCACATGATTTAGGGAAAATTTGGGAAACCTATAGATATGAGGACGATTAGGAACAAGTAAAAAATAAGATGATAAAGATTTTGTGCGATATTTTGTGTTTAGGTAAGGCGCAATAGAAGCGCAAAGCGGTGTTTTGTAATGATTATTGCAACGAAACATAAGCGCAAAAGATTAACAAAATTAGCAAGTTATTTTTTACTCGTTCCTTAGTATTTCTACGTCATTACCTTCCACACAACACACCTCAAGCACAAAATGATGCCCACCTTATTTTTACTTGCTCCTAATTTGCGATTTATGATTTTTAGATTTGTATTTTTTTTGGTTTAGCAAAAATTTAGCCCTAATATTGTATGTATTTATAAAAATAAAAAATGATATGAGCAAACAACGCATAGCGATATTGGGTGGAGGCGAAAGTGGCGTAGGTGCCGCCCTACTTGCCAAAGCCAAAGGATTTGAGGTATTCGTATCAGATGGCGCAAAGCTACAACCCAAATACGAACAGGAACTACAAGATAACCTCATAGACTTTGAGGCAGAAAAACATACCGAAGATTTGATACTCTCCGCAGTCGAGATTATCAAAAGTCCAGGTATTCCTGATGACGCGCCTATAGTCAAAAAAGCTATAGAAAAGGGCATTTCGGTCGTATCGGAGATAGAATTTGCGCGTAGATATACACAAGCAAAAATCATAGCCATCACTGGCAGCAACGGCAAAACCACTACAACTTTACTTACCTACCACCTTTTGAAATCGGCAGGCTTTCATGTAGGTATGGCAGGCAATGTAGGTAACAGCTTTGCGCGGGAAGTTTTGCGAACTTCTTATGATTATTGGGTGCTGGAAGTGAGTAGTTTTCAGTTGGATAACTGCTATGAATTTAAGCCTGACGTGGCGGTTATTTTGAATATCACCCCAGACCACATGGATAGGTATGCCTACAATTTTCAAAACTACGTAGATGCAAAATTCCGTATTTTGCAAAAAGGAGATGCTGAACAAGTATTCATTTATTTCAAAGATGATGCAACCCTTAGTTTGGAACTAAAACATCGCACTTTGCCTCAAAAACATTTGCCCATTTCTTTGCAAGAAGCAACAGAAACGGGCGCGTACTGTTTGGGAAAAGAGTTACATTTTAGGCTAAAAAATGGGCTGACTTTGCATATAGCACCCGAAGACGTACAGCTAAAAGGCAAACACAACCAAATCAATGTCATGGCATCTGTCCTTGCCTGCCTTGAGGTAGGAGCAAATCCAGACAATTTGCGCGAATATTTCAAAACATTCAAAGGCGTTGAGCATAGGTTGGAAGAAGTGGCTGTCATCAATCACATCAAATTCATCAATGACTCGAAGGCTACCAATGTAGATTCGGTCTTTTATGCCTTAGATAGCTTTGATGAAAAAATAGTTTGGATAGCAGGAGGGGTGGATAAAGGCAATGACTATGAAAAAATCTACGCGCTTGTGAAGCAAAAAGTCAAGTATTTAGTCTGTTTAGGCATTGACAATGATAAACTATTCAATTACTTCCGCGAAATCGTAAAAATAGTAGTCCAAACCGACAATATCAAAGATGCGGTAGAGCAAGCCTACGAATTTGCACGCGATGGCGATATAGTATTGCTCTCGCCTGCTTGTGCCAGTTTTGACCTTTTCCAAAACTATGAAGATAGAGGCAATCAATTCAAAAAAGCGGTAGGCAAGTTAAGTAAACTCGATGGCGTAAAAAGAGATTAGGAACGAGTAAAAAATAACTTGAGCATATTTAGCCACGCTGTAAGCGTCTGTTATCGAGCTTTTACGCGGTTAGACAATACCAACAGACGCTTACAGCGTGGCTTCGCGTGAGTGAAATTATCAT
>JAAFJK010000097.1 GCA_013298105.1 Cytophagales bacterium | reverse complement strand
GGGTGTAGGAACTATATAAAGCATGGGGTTACTTTGGCTGAATTTCACAAATATACGCCTGCCTTACAGCTTTGGCGCGTGTGGCTGGATTGATAAATTCGGGTGTGAGGGTAGTGATGTGAAAGAGGGGCGTTTGTTTGAGTATCTTGACTGTGATGCCTGCTTGTTTTTGTAGTGCGTCCAGATTCTCGTGTGTGATATAGACATAGCACTTGCCTGCCTGCGCAAGTTCAGGTAGCTTTGCAAAGTTGGGGATAGTTTGCAAATAATCTCTGTAGTAAAAGTCCATAGACTGATGATAGGAGTCGCTGAAGACATAAAACCGCTTCGCATCTATGCCCGCTTCGCGTGCAAATCTACCCATTTGTGAGCCACTTTGATAAGCCGCAAGCGTAGGGTAGAGATGTGCATTGAGCATAAAATTCACGCCTATGATAGTAAAAAAGGCAGGCAAGATAAGTTGCTCAAAACGATTTTGGGACTTGAAAATAAAATGTATCGTAGCCCCAAGTGCCAATCCCAAACACGCCCAAACAAAATAGGACTGTATCGGAAAACAATAACCACCCAACAAAAATAGCAAAACCCACAAAACGACTGAAGTAAAAATCTGTAAACCCGCACTCCATCTATAAAAGATTTTAGTTTTGGGATTTTCGGTATCTAAAAGCCACTCCACGTACCGCGCCATGACTATAGCCACAAGCGGAAAAATGACATAAATGTAGTGTGGTAACTTGTATTTGGAGAAAGAAAGCGCAATAAAAGGCAAAATCGTGCCTCCCAAAGTCAAAAACTCTTTTGGTTTGAAGAAAAAGGCAGGAAAGGCAAGCAACGCCCAAGGCAGAAAACTCCACAAAAACGTATGTACAAAAAACAATGGGTCTTGTATCTCAGGCTCGGAGGCGGTATTGATGAAGTCATTTTGCCCTGTAAGTCTGCCAAAACTTTGCGACCAGAAATAAAAATACAGCCCAGACTTGTTTGTACCACCATTGACAACTTTTTCGGGGTGCATATCAAACTGTTGGTATAGCCCATAACACATAGGCGCAAGCATCAAGGCGACTATCGCCAGCCCCAAAATCCACTGCCAACGCAAAAAGGAATACCAACTGCCCTTGCCTACAAAATGCGCCACAAACGCCAAAACAGGCACCATCAAACCAATAGGACCTTTGGCAAGCATTGCCAAACCAATGCCTACAAAGCCCAAGAATAGGTTTGTAAGTTTTTTCTTTTCTTCAAAAAGTGCTATCTGCCATATTGCAAAAATGATAGAATCCGTAACCATCGTATCGGTACGGACATCATGGTGTATCAAGAAAAAAGCCTGCGAAGATAGCAACAGAAATGCCGCCATCTTGCCTACCCGCTCGCTGTAGTACAGTTTGCCAAGCCCATAAGTAGCATACGCCCCCAGCACTGTAAAAAGTATGGGGAAAATCCTATAGGCTACATTGGAGATACCAAATAGGTAAAAGGCAAGACTTGTAAACCAAAACAAAAGTGGTGGTTTGTCCAAATAATCTTTCCCATGTTCATAGACCTGTAGATAATTGCCCGAAGCCAGCATTTCACGTGAGATAGCCGCGTATTGTGCCGCATCTATGTCCATCACATCAAGTAATGTGCCTATAGCATAGATAACCAAAACAGCCAAAAAAGCAAGGCTATAAAACAGTTTATTGTCCGTAAAAACAGGGATTTTCATATATCGGTGGGCAGGCAAGTTAGCTTTTTTTGGGTTTTGCGAGCAGTGCCACAAACTGTATCATGAATCCTGCAAACACCGTAACGGGTCCGAGCGTAAGCCCCAAAAACCCGAAACCAAAGGTTGTGCTGTCCATACTCATCAATACGAAGCCCAAGAAAAGGACTGCCAAACCTACCAACATCATGGTATAATTTTTTTTGCCAAAAGGCATTTTTTCGTTCTTTTGCGACATAGTCTTATAAATTTAATTGCAAAAATACACAAAAAATTATATTTTTAAACCCAAAAGGCTACGATTTAGGAATATTTATGATTTAAGATGTGTGATTTTAAGTTTATAAATAGCTATTAGTTCTACCCTCCGTCCATTTTTGGGGGAGGGTTTTGTTTGCTTCTTCGAGGTGTGCCATCCTATAGTTTAAGCATAGATTTCAGCCCTTGCCTGCCCTACGCGCTCGGTAGGCAAGTTGCAAGTGCGATTTTTGCAAACATACAAGAAAGTTTTTCCTTCTTGTGCAGGGCGGTCTGCAAGCATTCCCAAGAAAGAAGAACTTTCCTCCTCTCCTGCCACGACTTTATTGGGTAGATAATATTGCCCTAATTTGTGGGCAGTATAAGCAAAATCTTCGCCTATGATGGCTACTTCGGCGGTCGGGTAGGCAAGACAGAGATAGACCTCGCCCCAATGCGCCAAATATTCTATGTTTTGCAAAATGATTCGCCTCATTTGGGCAGTCATTTTTTGGGCTAAATTGGCATAGCTTTCTTCCTGAAAATACAACCCTAAAAAGTGCAGGTTTTTTGCCATCACAGAGTTTGAGGCAGGTATCACGTTGTCAAAAATCTCTTTTTTGCGTGCAATCAATGCCTCCGCCTTGCTGTCTGTAAAGAAAAACAAGCCTTCTTTGGTATCATAAAAATTAGCTATAGTATAGGTTGCCAAATCTTTCGCCAATACCAGCCATTGCGTATCGCACCTTGCCTGATAGAGCGCGATATATGCCTGAATCACAAGCGCGTAATCTTCTAAATAAGCCGCTATGGAGGCTTTTTTATTTTTAAAATTATGAAAAAGTCCGCCTTTGGGCGTGATTAGATTATTTTTGATAAAATAGGCATTTTCTACTGCCAAACTCAAGAACTCATCTTCATCAAAAACTTGGTATGCGTCTGTCAAGCCCTTAAGCATGAGCGCGTTCCAAGAAGTCAATATTTTGTCGTCAAGGGCAGGGCGGGCACTATTTTCTCTGTATTCGAGTCCGAGCTTTTGCCACTTTTGTATGTACGCTGTGAGGTCAGGGTAGGCAAGTGTATGTTTTGCCAAAAATGCCACAATGTCAGTTCTGGCATAGAGGATATTCAAATCGTGTTCCCAGTTGCCTTCTTTTCGGCACTGGTAATAGTCCATGAACAGGGCGCGTTCGGCATCTTTTGGGAGGATTTCGCGCAGTTGTGTATCTGTCCACGCATAAAACTTGCCTTCCACGCCTTCGCTATCGGCATCAAGGGACGAATAAAAACCGCCATTTTCGGCTGTAAGTTCACGCTTTACAAAAGCGACTGTTTCATATACTACTTCTTTGAAGCGCGGGTTTTGGGTATGTGCGTAGGCGTGTGCATATAGGCTGAGTAGCTGACCATTGTCGTACAGCATTTTTTCAAAATGCGGTGCAAACCATTCAGCATCAACCGAATACCGCGCAAAACCGCCTCCAATATGGTCATAGATTCCACCTTGCGCCATCGCCATGAGGGTAGTTTGGAGGTGTGTTTCGATGGCTTTTTTATGTGCTTTGTCGGGCGTGATGAGGCTATAATGCAACAAAAACTCATACAAACAAGGCATCGGGAACTTGGGTGCTTTTTGCATTCCCCCAAAAGTAGTATCAAACTCGGCTATGAGTTGCGTTACGGTTTGATGTAGGTCGTTAGGCAAGAATGGCACTGTTTGGTCTTTCAGTCCGTATTTTTGGATTTCGCTTTGACTGAGCGTGTCATGGAATTGTTGGGCAGATTTTTCGAGGTCTTTCCTGTTGGTTTGGAAAAGTCCCGCTATGCGCAAGAGTAAATTTTCCCAATAACGTGGGGGGAAATATGTACCTGCATAAAATGGCTTTGCTTCGGGTGTTAGGAAGGCATTTAGAGGCCAGCCCCCTTGCTGTCCCATCGCCTGAA
>JAAFJK010000778.1 GCA_013298105.1 Cytophagales bacterium | reverse complement strand
TCCAATTCTGTGCTTCTGTAGTCAGGGTCTACGCGCAAGCGTTTTCTGTTTTCGTCATTCTCATGTTCTGTAAACCAATCTGAAATCATATCAAAATTCGTGGTCATAGGCACATCAAACGCTATAGGCAAGGCATTTTTAAAAAGTTCAACCTCTCCATGACGCGCTGAATAATGCACTACCAACGACACCCACGTTTCGATGTATTCTGTGAAATGTTTGAGCATTTCGGGCTTGTTAGTTAGGTATAGTTCGGGTACGTATGGTCTTTCTTCAGTTATCGAAGGTACATCTTTTCGTATCTTTTTTGCAAAATAATTAGATTTTTCTTTATTATTTATTGTTTGATAACGATTCAATATTTCTTCAAGTAAATAATTTAACACCATAAAATTTTCTTCCTTTTCTGCTATTTTTATTGCTTTTTCATAATACTCATCTGCTTTTTGATAATTATTATCTATAAAATAACAACTCCCTAATAGATGATACATCATACACATTTCTTCCTCATCTTCCTCATAAATATTTTGATATATATTTATAGATTTTTGAGCATAATCTAATGCTTTATTCTTATGTTCAGCTAAATTTAGAGAACATAAAGCAAGTAAATGATAGCTACTGGCTAAAACAATATCTCTGTCATCTATAAAAAATTTACGCATCTTAACTACTTTTTCACAATATTCAAATGCTTTTAAATAATCATTTAACATTAAATAACAAAAACCAATATTATAAAATGCTTGACTATTAAAATATTTATCAAAAACTTCTAATTTTTTTGTTATTTCTATATAAGCAAAGTAAGTATTTATAGCATTATCATAATTTTTTGAGCTTTGATAAGACATTGCAATGTTGAAAATGTTTTTTGCAATTTTTTCCTCATTTTTAGGCTTTTGCTTTTCCAATAATTCGGCTAATATTTCATATTTTTTCAATGCCAATTCAAAATTATCAGCATCAAAAGCCTCACTTGCTTGTGTTCTATAATGCGCTATTTTTTCCTCATCAGTCAAATCTCTCCCCAAATCACGCGCAAGGCGTTCTTCAGATACAAATTTTTGGTGATTGGCAGAAAGTCTTTGAGAAAAACTATATTCTCTTTTCGCCCCATGAATACCTAATTCAATTTTGCCCCTTCGATGATTGTTATTCACATTCAAAGGATTGCCCCAATCTACAGCATCATATTGATGATGTTTATAGAGGGCTTCGCGCAATATCATACTGATACCATCAATAAGGCTTGTTTTGCCACTTCCATTTTCACCAATGAAAACAATCGTTTTAGCATCAGCAGAAAAGGTAATCTGTAGGTCTTCGAACCCACGAAATCTGTAGAGTTTAAGGTGTTTAATTCGCATATTTTAGAGGATTTAAAGTCTGTTTTTTTTCCAATTACTTGACTGCCCCTGCGCGGTTTGGGTAGGCAAGTTGGTAGATTGTTTAGCTTTATTTTCCCACAGGAGGGAGGCAAGCATAGCTGAAATTTCTGCTTCCTTCGAATAGTCTGTAGGTGTAAGCATTTCAGGCGAGAAATAATTTTTGATAAAATTCGTATCAAATTTGCCTGAAATAAACTGTTCATGCTGGAGCGCGAAAGTGCAAAAACTCAAAGTCGTTTCAATGCCTGTGATTTGATATTCCGCAATAGCGCGAAGCATACGCTCTATCGCTTCTTGCCTGTCTTTGCCGTAAGTAATGAGTTTGGCAAGCATGGGGTCATAATAAATCGGAATAGTCATACCTTCTTCTACGCCATCATCAACCCTGATTCCTACGCCTTTGGGTATTTGGTAGGTAAGGAGTTTGCCAATGTCAGGCAAGAAATTATTGCGCGGGTCTTCTGCACAAACGCGAATTTCGATAGCGTGTCCATGTATTTGCAAATCTTCTTGTTTGAAAGAAAGTGCCTCGCCTTGCGCCACGCGGATTTGCTCTTTTACCAAATCAATCCCTGTGATAAGCTCCGTAACAGGGTGTTCGACCTGAAGGCGCGTATTCATCTCAAGGAAATAAAAATCCAATTTTTCATCAACAATGAACTCTACAGTGCCTGCACCATAATAGTTGCAAGACTTGCCTACCATCACGGCACATTCGCCCATCGCTTTGCGCATTTCAGGACTAACTACAGGCGAGGGAGCTTCTTCAATCAATTTTTGGTGTCTGCGCTGTACTGAACATTCACGTTCAAATAAATAGACCACATTGCCATGTTGCCAAAATCTGAATTTCAATGTGTTTAGGCGAACCAATGTATTTCTCTATAAAAACCGCGCCATCACCAAAAGCTGAAACAGCCTCACTGATAGCCCTGTCCATTTGTTCCTCAAATTCTTCAGTGTTTTCTACCACACGCATACCTTTTCCGCCTCCGCCTGCACTCGCTTTGATAAGCACAGGATAGCCAATTTCTTCAGCGCGTTTTTTCGCCGCACTTACGTCTGTTATCGCGCTGGGCGTACCAGGGACCATCGGAATATTGTACTTGCCTGCCGCCTCTTTTGCACCTAACTTACTGCCCATCACTACTATAGACTCAGGTGAGGGACCTATAAAAATCAATCCAGCCTCTTGTACTTTACGAGCAAAAACAGCATTTTCAGACAAAAAACCATAACCAGGGTGAATAGCTTCTGCACCGCGTTCTTGGGCTACAGCAATGATAGTGTCCATTTTCAGGTAAGACTCTGAAGAGGGAGGCGCACCAATACAAACTGCCTCATCTGCATAGCGCACAAAAGGCGCGAGTCTATCGGCTTCACTAAAAACGGCTACAGTTTTGATGCCCATTTCGCGGGCAGAACGCATCACGCGCAAGGCTATTTCGCCACGATTGGCTACAAGTATTTTATTGATTTTCATATTGTGGTTGTGTACTTGGACTGTATCTGTTGTTAAAAAATGTCTTTTGGGTTGTAGCGACTTGCTACGACTGTAAAATCTGCTTTTACTGCCGACAAGCCCAACTAAACAACCTCACTTGCAAAGGTAAAATAAAAATTAGATTTTTGAAATTTTTGGGTAGAATACAATACGTTTGGTGCGTATTCGTTTAAATTTTATGAAAAACTTTATCTTGAGTATATTTTGGCTACTCTTTGCACTTCAAGCTCAAGCCCAAACTGCACAAGAGTTGCTCAAAAGAGGAAACGCAAAATTTCAAGAACAAAAATACATGGACGCTATGGCTGACTACAAACGCGCCATAGCTGTAGATAAAAAATTTGCCAAAGCCTACCACAACTTAGGCAATGTGCAGTATCTTTTGCAAGATTATAAGAACGCTTTGCAAAACTTTGACAAAGCCATTGCGCTCGCGCCCAAAGATGCCGAGCCTTATCAAACACGCGGTGCGGCTTATATTGCCCTGAAAAAGTATCCAGAAGCGCAAAAAGATTTGGAAAAATCTATATCCCTGAATCCTAAAAACTCAACCGCTTTTTTTCATTTGGGCGAAATGTACGAAGCCTTGAAAAAACCTGTAGAAGCGTGCGAAGCATGGAAAAAGGCGCGTGAATTGGGCTACTTACAAGCGCAGGAAAGGCTTGAAAAAAAATGTAACCACGCACCTGAAACGACACCTACCTTGCCTGCCTCCGACACTGAAAAACTCCTCAAATCTGCCGAACAAAAACTCGAAATACGCGATTACAATGGTGCTGTACGCGATTTTGAAAAGGTGTTAGCGGTTGATGCCCAAAATGCCCGCGCACTATTCGGGCGTGGAAGTGCCGAGTTCGCACAAGGCAATCACAAACTTGCCTGCGAAGACTGGCACAAGGCACTCAAACTTGGACATAAAGAAGCCGAACACATGATAAAAGATGTCTGCCATTGACATTTATCATTTATCAAGAAACAGGAAACATTTATCATTTAACATTTATCATTTATCAAGAAACAGGGAACATTTATCATTTATCAAGAAACAGGGAACATTTATCATTTATCAAGAAACAGGGAACATTTATCATTTTCTTTGATAAATGTTCCTTGATAAATGCTCAATGTTCAATGACTATTTTCGTTACCTTTACCTTGCCTGCCACTACAGTATGCAAGAAATACATACCCGCAGGTAAGAGATTGCTTACCTTATAAATTCCCCCTTCGGGGGTTAGGGGGCTTTCCACACCTTGCGCATTGAATAGGCGGGCAGGCAAGTCGAGTTTGCCCTTGCCTACGTTTATCGTAAATATGCCATTGCTGGGATTAGGATAGACCACTACCTTGCCTGCCAAACCCGCCACAAAGACGATAGGCGAATACGAAAACGTACCATCAAAATCAATTTGTTTCAATCTATAATAACTGTCATTTTGGTTGATGGTGGTTAGTTGATAGTTGTTGGGGGTGCTTGAGTTATTTGCACCATCTACGAAATCTATTTTTTCGTAGGCAAGTCCGTTTTCGCTCATTTCCACCTCAAAACCCTTGTTATTGATTTCAGAGGCGGTTGTCCATTCGAGTTTTACTTCTTCTGTAGGTTCTCCATTCAACCCTTCCACCCTTGTACCCTTCAACCCCAAAAGTGTAATAGGCAATGGTGCTTCTTCTGTCCCTACTGTCCAATGCGAAAAGGCATTGATTCCTGTAGCTTCTGCATAGTCCATTCCATTTGTGCCATTGGCAAATGCGCCTCCATTGTTTGCGTTTTTCCAACCTGTGGTGGATTCCCAACGATACAAACGATATATACCTGTAATGCCTGCTAATTCGTCATTGGCATAGTAAATGCGCATGGTAGTTGGTTGATTGGGTGTACCTGTGATTTGGTAGATGCGTTTGATACCTTTGTTTTGCGAGCTGTACGCGCCTTGATAGTGTTTGCGAATGACATTTACGCCATAGTTCGCGCCTGTAGCTCCTTGCAAGTGCAAACCTGTGCCTGCCATCTCGCCTGTAGCGTCTGTTACAGTCCCTGTGAAAATGATGCCTCCACCTTGATTGCTCTCGCCTGTGGCAGTAAGGTCTTTTACAAGGTGGTTATTTGCCCTATCTTCGACAAGTGTGCCATTGAGGGTAATATTTTTGCCATTCAAATCAAGGTCGCCATTGGTAAGGGTAAGCGAGCCTACTATAGTAAGGTCATTGCTTAGTTTCGCGCCTGTGCTGTTGTTAAGTTGCAAGGTATGAATAGCCAAAGGCGTAGC
>JAAFJK010000763.1 GCA_013298105.1 Cytophagales bacterium | reverse complement strand
TAACATGATAATTTCACTCACGCGAAGCCACGCTGTAAGCGTCTGTTGGTATTGTCTAACCGCGTAAAAGCTCGATAACAGACGCTTACAGCGTGGCTAAATATGCTCAAGTTATTTTTTACTCGTTTCTAAAAAGAAAAGTGTCTTTTTTTGATACTTACAAATTCCTCTCAATATGCTCCTTTACAAACTGCAACATATTTAAAATTTGAGCTAAGTCGTCTTTATCTGTAGCATCAAAAGCCTTACTAATTGTATATTCCTTGCCTACCAACACCACAAAAAACCAAAATTGCCCAATCGTATAAAGTCCATAGATAGGCAAATTCAGTCCATTATTTTTGGCTTGTGCCGCGAGCATGGCTATCAGAAGTTGCCCTTGTGGGTCAGTTTGTGCTTTTACTTGTGGTTTATATTCATTCAAAAAGAAAAAAGGCGTTTGTGGGCGTTGTTTACCTGTAGCTACCACCATTTCTACCCTGCCTCGTAGGGTACAAGAGTTGCCTTTAGCATCTGTAAGTTCCGCCTGTAGAGTTGCCTCCATGAAAGTACGATATTTATCGACCATATAAAACTCGATGACCTCAATGATAGGCACAATAAAAAATACTTTAATGTCCTCCTCATTCCAATAAGCCGCAAAGCGTTGCAATTTTTGGCGTATTTTTTCTACTCTTTCCTGCTCCTGTGCAGGGATAGTAGTTTGAAATTGTACCCACTCTTGCATAGCAGATGAGGCTTGAAGTTGGATAATACCAAAAGTGCGTTCTACTTCTTCAGTTTCCCACTTTTCAAAAGGTTTCATACTTCCTATATTTTTAGCAAAAATACAACAATTATCCCCAAAACCAAAAAAAACTTCAGCAAAGCTCTAATGGTCAGTCTTTCTTAGTTATTCGCGGTCTTTTTTTCGGATTGACAACCGCAAGCGGATTGCCAACCGAAAAAAAACGAACATTTAACTAAGACTGACCACTAAAGCCTTGCTGAATATTTCGCTTTATTCATCAGCAGGCTTTTGAGTTGGGTTTAATTGTTTCCCACGATTGCCTTGCGCTTGGTCATACTGTGTGTTAGTACCTGTTGTACCTTTGTTCGCATTTTTGATGTTAGCACTGTTGTCTTTGGGGGCTATTTTCTTTGCCATAATTCAAAGTTGTTTTAAGATTAAACCATACCGCAAAGATAGGGGCAGGCAAGGTAAAATCTTACCCATATTTTCATAATTTTTAAGTGTAAAAAATTGAAAAACAACTACTTAAAAAATATTTCAAAAAACTTATGGGTAAATATTATCGGTTGTCTGACAATTTTTGTGGAAAAACATTTTTTGAGCAAGTTCGGATTTAAGAAACGCCTTTTTTGCTCAATAGGATAGGGTTTAAAACCCTATCCTATTGAGCAAAAAAAACTACCACAAAAATTGTCAGAGAACCATATTATCAAAGATTTGCGATATTTTGTTTTTTGCGAATGCGGTGGATAGATTTCTCAAAGCGGTCTATCTCCTCGTCAGAGATACAATATTGAATAGCTTTCTTGTATGCCTCAATGCCCTCTGGGTACATACCACGCATCTCGTACATGATGCCATACTCGTTCCAGACTTTGGACTTATTCACACCTGCTACAGTGAGCGATTTTTGGAGAAATTCTGTGAGTTCGTCATACTTTTCGAGTGTCGAGAGAAGTATGCTATAGTTCACGTATGTAGCTGTATATTCGGGCGCGTACCTAAGTGCGAGCTTGTAACATTCTTCGGCAGTGGGATATTTCTTGTACTTCGTTTCATAAATCCACCCCAAATGATTGTATGCCTTGCCATATTCGGGTTCTTGCTCCACGATATACTGCAAAGTATCAAACGCCTCCGCAATGAGTCCATCTTTTATATCGTTATCCGCTTTGAAGAATAAGCGGTCGAATTCATAGTAGTCTTCCGAATGATTGTTCATATTGCAAAGATAATAATTTTATGTAGATTCCAACATTTTGGACGTTTTTTACCATAATTTTGTATTTTTACGGCTCAATTGGTGTTATGAAAAAACTTCTACTACTTTTATGCTTGTTTTGGGGCAGAGAAATATTTGCCCAAAGCGCGTATTTGCCACTCCATGCAGATGTCTATCATTTGGTGGAGCGTTATGAAATCCGTGCAGGGAGGCTCTCCGACAGGCTACCTACCCACGCCAAGCCCTATTTGCGCAAAGCAGTTGCACGTTTTGCAGATACCGTTAGTCGGCACTTGCCTACCCTCTCGCGGGCAGATAAGTTCAACCTTGCCTACCTACAGACTGATAGCTGGGAATGGTCAGATAGTGCCAAAAGCGACAGCAAACGCCCTATTTTGAAGCAAATCTACCGCAAACAAAACGACTTTTATCATGTAGATACGAAGGATTTTGATTTGCATATCAGTCCCGTATTTCTCGGTTGGGCAGGCAAGGAAAGGAATAATACCGAAACTATCTACATGAACACGCGCGGGCTTGAGCTACGCGGTATGATAGGGCGAAAAATTGGCTTTTATACATATTTTACAGATACACAGGCAATCTTGCCTACCTATATCACAGAAACCATTACGCGCCTTGATGCCGTCCCAAACGAAGGCTACTATAAACGCAAAATAGGCGGCAATGACTTAGATTTTTTGACAGCAAGAGGCTATATCACGACTGATATACTAAAAGAAAAAATCAACTTTCAGTTCGGATATGACAGGAATATCTTGGGCAATGGCTATCGTTCGTTGTTTTTGTCTGATTTCTCCAGCAATTATTTGTTCATGAAAATCAATACCAATGTTTGGAAAATCAATTATCAAAATATTTTTGCCCAAATGACTGCCGATAAACTCAATGCAGATGGCTACTATCCCCAAAAGTTCATGGCAATGCACCACTTAAGCGTAAATATTACGCCCAAGTTGCAAGTGGGTGTTTTTGAAGCAATTATATTCAATCGGATAGATACACTTGCACAAAGAAATAGGAATGGTTATTTTGACTTCAGGTACTTGAACCCGATTATTTTTTACCGAAGCATAGAGCAACAAGCAGGTAGTCCCGACAATGCCAATATAGGCGCAGATGCGAAATATTATTTTGCCAAACGCTTTATGGTCTATGCCCAAATAATGATAGACGAACTCGTGATAGCCCAAGTAAGAAATGGCACAGGCTGGCGGGGCAACAAACACGCGCTACAAATAGGTGGAAAGTACATTGATGTTTTGGGGGTAAAAAATTTAGACTTGCAGGCGGAGTTCAATGTCGTCAGACCTTTTACGTATTCACATAACTTCAAATACAGCGAATACTCCAACTATCAACAGCCCCTCGCACACCCACTTGGCGCGAACTTCCGCGAATGGATAGGCATAGTCCGCTATCAGCCCGCCCCGCGCTGGCAGGTGGTAGGCAAGTGCATTACTGCTTTACAAGGAACAGATACAGATACGCTGAAAAATTGGGGCGGCAATATCTTCTTGAACAATGTCAAAAACTCTCAAGAATACGATAACCGCGTGGGGCAGGGCAACAGCACACGCTTGCTTTTTATGGATTTTACGCTTACCTACCAATGGAAGCATAATATCTGTATAGACTTCAAGCAAATCTACAGAAAAGAAACACCCACACTCACACCTACCAAAACCACTTTTTTTACTTCTTTGGCTGTACGTTGGAATATTCCTGCAAAGGTTTACGAATTTTGATGTAAGTTTTTGCTTTTTTTTAAAATATTTGTTGTTACTTTGCAAACATATAAAGTTGGCATTATTTTTAAGCTAACTAAATTAAACTATCAAACCACACCTTATGAAACGTACACTCATACAACTCAGTGCCGCACTCCTATTGACTATGACTTCTTGCGGAGGCGAACAAAAAAGCGGCTCATCTATTGATGTAAAACTTCGCGATGAGCGCACCAAGCTCAAAACCGAACACAACGACCTCGAGGCAGACCATACCAAAATGGAGCAAGAGTTTCGTAGCTTAGATGCAAAGTTCCGCTCTAAAGTAAAAACGCCCGACAGCACCTACATCAAGTTCGTGGCAGAGCATGAAGATTTGCTCAAACGCCACGCGAACCTCCTCACAAGCCACAACGGACTGCTTGAAAGCCTCGAACAAACTGAAGGCAAAAGCGAAAAAGACCTTGAGGCATCACTCAAAAATGCTATAGACCAAGATAAGCAAACTGAAGAAGCACACAAAAAAATGCGTGCTGACCACGATAAATTTACCAAAGACCACGAAGAAATGTTGAAAAAAACGGCTGGAACGGCTGAAAAAAAATAAATCTAAAAGCCTCTTTCTACAAAGAGGCTTTTTTTTCGAAAGTGCTTTGTTTTTATTTATTTTTACAATCATTGATATGCGCCTTATATTTTTGGGTACACCTGATTTTGCCGTACCTATTTTGGAGGCTTTAGCCAAAAATGCCTCCATAAATCCAAGCTATGAAGTAGTAGCGGTCGTAACTGCACCCGACAAACCCGCAGGCAGAGGCTACCAACTTATGCCTCCGCCTGTCAAAGAAATGGCTCTCAAGTACGACATACCTGTTTTACAACCTACGAATTTGAAATCGCCTGAGTTTTTGGAAGAACTTGCCAGCTACAAAGCCGATTTGCAAATCGTGGTGGCTTTTAGAATGTTGCCTGAAGCTGTCTGGAGTATGCCCTCACTCGGTACATTCAATTTGCACGCCTCGCTTTTGCCCAAATACAGGGGCGCGGCACCTATCAACTGGGCTATCATACATGGCGAAACGGAAACAGGCTTGACCACATTTTTTCTTAAACAAGCGATAGATACAGGCAATATCATTTTTCAAGAAACAGAACCTATCTATGCTGAAGATAATGTAGGCAAGCTCTATGAACGCCTCATGCACAAAGGCGCGGACTTAGTGATGCGTACTTTGCGTGCCATTCAAGCAGGAAGTTATCCACAGATTGCGCAAGATTTGTCCTTGCCTGCCACGCCCGCCCCCAAAATTTTTAGAGAAACGTGCGAGATAAAATGGCAGGAAAAAACAGCTACAGAAATTCATAATTTTGTGCGTGGACTTGCCCCGCACCCGAGCGCGTGGGGCGTGATAGCAGGCAAGGTCTATAAAATAGCCGAAACAAAAGTATATCCTGACTTGCCTACCCCGATAGCGGCTGATGCCGAATACTACACAGATGGGAAGCGTTTACTTGCCTTGCCTACCCGCGAGGGCTATATAGGCATCGAGCAAATCCAACCTGAAGGCAAAAAAATGATGCCCATACAAGCGTTTTTGGCGGGGAATACATTACAATAATTTTTCAAAAAAGATACAACGTATTGG
>JAAFJK010000742.1 GCA_013298105.1 Cytophagales bacterium | reverse complement strand
CCTATCACACCTACCCCCAATGCAAGCGAAAAACGACTTGCGCTTGTGATAGGCAATGCCACCTACGCTACCAGCCCTTTGAAAAATCCTGTCAATGACGCTCGCTCAATGGAAACTGCCCTTAAAGAACTTGGCTTCGAGGTCATAAAAGCGGAAAATACCAACAATGCCAGCATGAAAAAAGCCATAGACGAATATGGCGCAAAACTCAAGGCAGGCAAGTATGAGATTGGTTTATTCTTTTATGCAGGACATGGATTGCAGGTAAAAGGCAATAACTACCTCGTGCCTGTAGATGCCAAAATACAAGACGAAAACGAAGTAGAATATGATTGTGTGGACGCAGGGCGCGTATTGGCAAAAATGGAAAGTGCAGGAAGTCGTATCAATATCGTGATTCTTGATGCGTGCAGAGATAATCCTTTTGAGCGGAGCTGGTCGCGCTCTACCAAAGGGGGCGGACTCGCTACTATGGACGCGCCTGTGGGTTCTATCGTGTGCTATGCCACTTCTCCAGGCAAAACCGCCTCTGACGGAGATGGCTCAAACGGACTTTATACTCAAGAGCTACTCTCCCACTTGCGTACACCCGACTTGCCTCTGGAAGAAGTGTTTAAAAGAGTTCGCAAAGGTGTATTGAATAAGTCATCTAATACACAAATACCTTGGGAAACGTCTTCGCTTACAGGTGATTTCTTTTTTAAGAAAAAATAGGCTGCAAGTGCTTGCGCTCGTTAGATAAGATAGGATACGAAATCCTATCTTATTTTGGCATCTTTCATAACACCTAAAAAGTAGTTTACACTTTTTTTCCTTAAACCTATAAGGTCTTTAAAGACCTTATAGGTTTAAAAATCTGATAATGAGCTATTTATCAAAAAAAACCTTATTTTTAAAAATTTTCAAAACCACTTTTTATATTTGTATATTCAAAAAAGTGTAAACTGACAAATGAAAGATGCCGATTATTTTTTATTTTCAACGCTTGTCAAGGTCTTCGACCATTGATAACGTTAAAAATAAAAAATATCAAATAACAAATTGTACAGTAGTCTGCTTGAGAATATTTAGCCACGCTGTAAGCGTCTGTTATCAAGCGGTTAGGCAATACCAACAGACGCTTACAGCGTGGCTTCGCGTGAGTGAAATTATCATGTTATTTTATTTTCATTCCTTATCTTTCAAGCCATTCAAAAAAAGTTGGGTTCTCTGACAATTTTTGTGGTAGTTTTTTTTTGCTCAATAGGAAACCCTATCCTATTGAGCAAAAAAGGCGTTTCTTAAATCCGAACTTGCTCAAAAAATGTTGGTTCTTCGAAAGTTATTGCGGAGGCAAAACTGTAGAACAGGCTTCCAGCCTGTTTATGACTTGAAAACGACAGGCGAGAAGCCTGTGCTACAGCCTGTTCCGTAATAACTTTTTAAAAACATAAAAGACCGCTTCAAGAAGCGGTCTTTTATATTTTAAGGTGCGTACCTCTTACTTCCTACCTCAAACTTCGTTTAGGCGTGTATCAATTCTTTGTAGCCTTCAGCAGTAAGGAGGGCTTGCAAATCTTCTGTATTGGCTAATTCGAGGCGGATAAGCCAGCCTTTTTCGTAAGGAGAACTATTGACAAGGGCGGGTTCTCCGCTTAGGTCTGCATTTACCTCCAGCACCTTGCCTGCCACTGGCAAGAAAAGGTCAGCTACAGTTTTTACGGCTTCTACAGTACCAAAAACGGCATTTTGGTCAAGGCTTTCGCCTATGCTTTCTATTTCTACGTACACGATGTCGCCAAGTTCTTTTTGGGCGTGTTCTGTGATACCTACAACAGCGATGTTGTTTTCCTCGACCTTAATCCATTCGTGGTCTTTGGTATAGTGGAGATTTGCAGGAATGTTCATATTAAAAATTAGTCTAATGAGCGCAAAAGTAGTGTATTTTTTGATAAAAATACTTTGGAAGATATTTTTTATTCGGTGGCTGTGATGCGCATTTCTACGCGGCGATTGCGTTGGCGTTCGGCATCTGAGGTACCTGTAGTCTTGGGTTTAGTGCCTCCCCAAGATTTTGTATCGATGCGTTTTTTATCAATTCCTTGCCTGACGAGGTAGCCTTTTACACTTTTTACCCTGTTTTCGGCTAATTCGTACTGGTCTTTTTTATCTCCGAATACCTCTGTGTGTCCTTCTAAGCGAATTTTCATTTGAGGGTTTTCCTTCATAGCGACTGCGATACGGTTCAGTTCAGGAAAAGAGGCAGGCAAGAGGTTGAAAGTAGAAGGTTGGAAAAATATATTATTCAACTCCAATACCTCGCCTTTTTCAATAGGCACAAGATAAAGGTCTTTGCTTATCTCGGTGTAGTTGGTACTATCTGTGAGGTCGATATTGTCTTCTACAGGTATGAACCCATGTGCTTCGGCAAGGAGCGCATAGTTCTTTTTGAGAGGCAACACGACCTTATACGCGCCTGTTTGGGGATTTGAGTTGGCATTTCCTGCATTTTCGCCATTGGGCAATATGTCATAGATGATTTTTGCCTCTATGGGTTTGTTCGTTTTTTTGTTATAGACATTGCCTTTGATGAGAGCTACAGGGTCGGGTTTGTTTTGGTCTTTTACCTTGATTCTGAATACATCACTGTCGCCCATGGTGTTGTTGTATGAGCAATAGTAGGCATAATCTGCTTTGGCTGTGATGCTGAAGTAGCCGTCCCATTCAGGCGTATTGATTTCATTTCCCATGTTTTGAGGGATACTCCAGTTTGTCCAGCTATCGTCTAATCTGCGACTTACGAATATGTCATTTGAGCCAAATCCACTAAATCCTGCGGTAGAGAAGTAGAGCGTTTTGCCATCTGAAGCCAAGAAGGGGGAAGTTTCATTGGAGGCTGTATTGACTACATTGCCGAGCGAAGTGGGGGCAGTCCATGAGCCATCGCCTTTGCTACGGGAGAAGTACAAGTCCTTGCCTCCCTTTGAGTCTGCGCGTTGCACTGTCATCAGCAAGACTTTAGCATCTTGCGAGAGGCAAAATTCAGAAAAATTATTTTTGTTGTAAAAGTCATCAATTTGTACTTTTTGAGGTTTTCCCCACTTGCCACTTGCCTGCCTCGTAGTCATAGAAAGTCCTCTTTCCATAGAGCCATCTTCGTTGTAGATATTATTCAGGAGCATTGTATTGCCATCAGGTGTGATAGAAAACGAGGAGTTATGCAGGTCTGTATTGATGGGTGCGCCTATATTTTTGGAGCTACTAAATTTGCCTTCTGCATTGATTTCAGCATACCAAATGTCTTGTTTTTCGGGGTTTCCGATATTTTCGGGGTGTTTTGAGCGTGTAAAAAATATGGTTTTGCCATCAGGGGCTACTGTAGGCGCAATTTCTTGGTATTCGGAATTGATGGCAGTCCCAAGATTTTCGGGTTTGGATTTGATTTGTACTTCTGGCTCTTTGATGATGTTTATTTTTGCCTCTATGGTTTGTTTGGAGGTTGAGATGCCTATAGCATCTATTTGATTGAAGCCCACGACTTTGCCAGAACTGAGGTATATTTTGACAGCACGCACCTCAAATTCGGAGGAGTACATAATAGACATCATGCGGGCTTTGGCGTTCAAAGCACCTACATTGGGGTTGTTGTAAACTACATATTCTTTTTCTATGATGTCATAAACGGCTACTTTGCTGATGCTACCAGGGTTAAGATTTTCAGCTATCACGATTTGATGAATCTTCATGGGTTTGTCAAAGCCTACTTTTATCCAATCTCCTTCGGGGTTATCGGGCTTCATAGGTGACCAAGCGCAGGCACTGGAGCCTGCGGAGGGTAATTTATTGGGTGCGCCCAAGACCTGCTCGGCTTTGAACTCAGGGCTTTGCGCCTTATCTACATCAGTATATTCAGAGCTTACACTGATGACTTTGCTTGCCCATTGTACGTCTGGATATTCTTGTGCTTGTAGTGTCTGGCAGGCAAGGCTTCCAAACAAAAGACAAAAAATAGTTTTTTTCATAATATATGGTTTTGCGCCTACCCACACAGGCAGGCAAGGCGAGATTATTTTGAATTAAGGTCGCAAATATACACACAACCTTACAAATAACGCAAAATTTGTGCAAAGATACTAAACACAACAAAAAAAAGCTAAATCCTCTCTATGTTTTTGCAAAAGTCCCTATAAGTGCTTATTTTTGCTAAAAAACCAGCTTTATATGTTAAAATATATTTTATTGCTCATCTCTACCAATGCAGACGCAGGTTGGCTCTCTTTGGGTTTGGACGTAAAATTGGAGGTGAGGCTGTATCCTTAATACTCATTCTTATCCAATCATTCGTTTTTTTCGGTTGGCAATCCGAAAAAAACACCGTAAAAATTGGCAAGATATTCGAAGCAACCAAAAATATGAAAAAAAATACTCCCTCATGGCGCGAAAAGATGCGCTACAGATTCGAAAACACCCTTTCAAAGATACTAAACACAACAAAAAAAAGCTAAATCCTCTCTATGTTTTTGCAAAAGTCCCTATAAGTGCTTATTTTTGCTAAAAAACCAGCTTTATATGTTAAAATATATTTTATTGCTCATATTCTTCAGTTTAGCCTCTTGTGGAAAAGAATGTGCGCCAAAATTTCCACACCAAATAAAAGTATGCTTCAAAGGCGGATGGAAGATTAAAAAATGGTATGGAATAGGCGGAGGCGCGCTCATAAAAAATGATAGCACCAGCGAAATAGTTGTGTCGTATCCACCTATGCAATGCGACACCTCCTTTGTGTTAGAATTGGCTGTTTCGAAAGATACCACAAGGTATGTTTTTGAACATGAAGATGGACAAGATATAATTGCCCTATCTCATCAATATGTACCTTCCTATACCGCAAAGTGTGGCTTATCTCTTCGTATGACAACGCTAAATTTAGCATTTCCTGCAACCACCTTCTCGCCCACTAAAGCCAAACTCGAACGTGGCGTAGTTTCCATTACTAAATAAACCATGAAACACTACACCCTATCATTTCTTTTATGTTGGCTCTTTTTGCCATGCATGGCTCAAAAAAAAGATTCTGCGCGGTTAAGGTATGATGACTTATTTATAGGCACTACCTTATCACGCACCATATTCCACGTGCTTGCTTCAGAGCTAAAGGGCTTCAATGCAGATATTGAGCTAAAATATAGACTCAAGCGAGTGATGTTTAATGGCACTATAGGTACTTCAAAATATTATGCTTATCGCAAAGATATTGATAATCGCTTTATCATAGGCAATTATTATGAAGTAGGTATAGAAATCTTAGACACTAAATTTGATAAAATACTTCAAAAAGCGAACGAAACTATCAGTATAAGCCTGCATTACTTGCGTTCTTCAGCACGCGAAGAAGGTACACTTACGACAGGGAACTCTTTTGGTAATTACAATAGACCTTACACCCGCAAAATGTCTTTGCATGGTGCAAGATTTGCGCTTAATATTTGGTCAGGTTTGGGAACTGAATATCTTTATGTTGTACTTTCTCCCAAAATCCTCTATACGACCGCACCAGACCTTGCCCCTTATAACACCAATACACTCAATATCCCTTTGACTTATATGCCTGGCGTGGGTATAAAATTCATCTCTACCAATGCAAATACAGGCTGGCTCTCTTTGGGTTTGGACGTAAAATTGGTGGTGAGGCTGTATCCTTAATACTCATTCTTATCCAATCATTCGTTTT
>JAAFJK010000596.1 GCA_013298105.1 Cytophagales bacterium | reverse complement strand
ATCAGGGTTGAAGCCAAAATTGCCTACTCTGTTTTCTATCAGGCGCATAAAATCTTCTTTGGTAGGCAAGAAATTTGTGCCTCCGTCTTTGCCTGCATACAGCCATGAGAAAATCTCGTTTTCGTGACTGTCCGTTATTTGTGGGTAAATCTCACGCAAGTTGCCTGTCCAACGTGCATAGAGTTCGAGGTTTGGGTAGATGCCTGTGCTGTCTTTGTCCAACTCCTCCAAAAAACGTCCTTTCAGATTGAGGTGTGAAAGGTCTTGCAGTTTTTTGATTCTTGCACTGCTTTTGAAAAGCCCTTGCAAACATTCTTTTGATTTGCAATTTTCTGCCTTAGCGCGTTCAAAGGCGCGAAGGTCGCCCAAGAGCGTTTCTGCTTCTCCTTGCCTGTTGCTTTCTACATTGGCAAAATAGACCGCTTCATCAAAGTCGCCTAAAAATTCTCTTACAGGCATTTGGGCAAGTTCGGGCTGTGCGCCACTTTCAAAAAGTTGCCTGCTTGCCTCAAATCGGCTATGTCCACTCAAAACCACGTACTTGCCTACCTCCGCATCAAACCACACCACGATAGGCTCTTGCGACACATCAAAGCCCTCGCGCACAATCTTTTCTACCGAAGCCTGCGAAAAGTCGCCATTACGGTTTTGAAAAATTTGAGGGCGAATAATAATGTCGTTCCTATCTAAGTATTTGACTTCAGAGAAGCGTGTTTTCATTTTGTTCGTAAAAAGAGGTAGTTATAATGCGCTAAAAGTTCGCTGTCTTTGGTGCGTTTCAAAAAGGCTTCTCGACTAAATTGTATATTTGATAGCTTAAACATTTTTTTCGAGTTTTACAGGTATTTTGTGTTTTTTGATGTAGTCTTCCAAATACTGGACTACTTGGGCAAGTTTTGATTCGTCAGTTGCTTGCTTAAGTTGCGTATCTTTTTGGGCTTTTTTTATTCCGCAAAAATATAATCTACACCGCAAAACACCACGAAACACCGCAAAACACCACGAAACGGCATAAAACACCCCACAAAACAGCCTTTTTCGCATACCTGTAAAAAAACGCAAAACGCCAAATATTTTCACGAAACACGCGGAACGAACTATTTTTTGGCGTTTTGTACGTTTTTTTTTACACCTTGCCTACGCGCTGTAGGTAGGCAAGGCTACATTTTTAAGGTTTAAATTTCTTTCAATTTTAACTGAATTGACACCATCAGTATCCCAAATTTGGCGACACCATCTGTATGAAGGATTTCTATTTATATCTTTACTTTCGTATCGCATACAGCCTACTATCCTTACATAGAATGAATCAAAATGTTCGAATAATTCGTACACAAGATTACTTACAAACCAGCCCTCAACTGTTTGAGTTACTTTTTCCAAATCAAAAAACACGATATTTTTGATTTTTTCTAAACATTCGTTCTTTTCTATTGCAAGTGATAGAAGTTTTTTAGCGTGCCTTTCATTTTCTCGTTTTACAAGTTTTTTCGCAGACTTGCGCACTTGCAAAGTCATTTTTTGTTGTATTTTTTCCATATTTTTAGTTTTTTTTACACCTTGCCTGTGCGCTGTGGGCAGGCAAGGTATTTTGGGTTAAATTTTGTATTCAGCAAACAATTTAGGCAATAATTCTGCTATGCCTGAAGCTTTGATAGCTTTTAGTACCTCTCGAAACTCTTTTATTTTCCCCTCTAAAAAATAAATGCGCTCATCTTTTCTGATAAATTCACTTTTATAAAAAGAGATAGGAAGTTCCTCAAGCTCGCCTTCGTATTTTTTGACAAGTTGCCTTGCCAATTCTACATTTTCAGGTTCTTTGGAGGCTAATAAATTGCCTATTTTTGCACCTTCAGGCGATAGTTTGTAAAAAAGAACCTTTTTATCTTTGTAAATTTCTTGTTTCAGAAAAGTAACAAAGTTTGTTTTCTCAATCAAATTCCATAAAACAAACTCGCCTTTGAGGTTTGTACCTTCAGTATCTACTTTCAGATTCAAAAGCCTGCGGTATGGGTTTTGAGCATAATCGCTGTAGAGCATTTGGCACGCGCTTCCCCTTTTGCCCTTGAAAGGAAACGGATTTTCAAAATAGTTTTGGTACAAGAGGGCTAAAACTTCTAATTGGGGTGAGGTCATAACTTTACGCGCTGATAGTTTTAGGTTGTGCCAGAAATAAGTGAGCTATTTTTTTATTTAGCAATAAATTCCGCTTACGTGCTAATATTTTATGTTTTTTTGGTAACGGTGTATTTATTATTTCAAACTCGCCTTCTAATATTCTCACAGGCTCGCCCCTTTCTTGTGAGAATACCCAAACCCCATCAAAATGTTTGTATTTTTCTGGGCTTGGTACTGTTTCATATTCGCACCCAACTTTAAGACCGAATTGTTCTAAATAATTTGAAACGATTTGTAATGTGTATTCTAATTTGTGAGTACACTGCTTTTCTTTTGCTGTTATGTATTTGTTTATACCAAACCTTTGCCCTGTGTGTCCGCAATGTTTGCAAGTATATGTGTCAAACAATCTGCCACAAGCCCCTTTTATAGTTACAAGGTTTGTTTTTTCAAATTCATGATGTCCGTTTATTGGATATTCCATTTTTGTAGAGAGTTTAGAAGTGAATGAATAAATTTTTACGCGCTGATAGTTTTAATTTGGGTAAGTGATATTCGTATTTCATTATTTTTGCCAATGGTAGCCCCTGCATTTTCTTTGTAGGTGTAATGCTCTAATACTTCAGCTTGGCATTTTGAGTGTTTTTTGTTTAGCTCGTCTATTTTTTGAGTAAGCACACTTTTGAAGCTATCCCAATCTGTTATGATGACATTTTGGTAGTTATATGCAAAAGCCATGATAGCTTTTTGAAGCGCATTTTTAGCTTGCAATGTTTGTATTGTGCAAAAATACCTGACTTCTTGACTTAAACCGATTTGTGTGTTTTCCAAAAGTTCAGATTGAACTTTCGCGTTATATTTTTCGCTCAAAGCCTTGAATCGAGCTAATACAGCTT
>JAAFJK010000070.1 GCA_013298105.1 Cytophagales bacterium | reverse complement strand
AAACCGCCTCGCCTTTTGTTTTTTTGGTTTTCTGCCATTCCGACATCCATGCCTGCATCTCCAAACCTGCTGAAACAACATCTACAGGGTTTGTAGCATTGGGTACAGGCAAGCCGCCCGCACACATATAAGAGTCTCCAATGGTTTTAATTTTCTCTAAGCCGTGTTTATCGCAAATTTCATCAAAGGCAAGAAAACACTCATTCAAAGTTTCAATCACTTGTTGAGGGGTAAGTCTTTCCGCTATTTGTGTAAAACCTTTGAAATCTGTAAAAAGCACTGTTACTAAATCATAATGTTTGGGGGTGGCTTGTCCTGTTTCTTTCAGCTCATAGGCGGTTTCGGCAGGCAAGATATTCAACAAAAGTTGTTCAGTTTTTCGTTTTTCGCGCATCAAAGCAATAGAGGAACGCACTCGCGCCAAAAGCTCTAAATGACTAACAGGCTTTTTGATATAATCCATCGCACCTCCATCAAAGGCTTGTTTGAGGCGTTTATCGTCTGTATTAGCAGTTTGCATAATGACAGGCGTTTCTTTGTATGCCTCAAGGTCTTTCAATGCCTTGATGAGTTGAAGCCCATCTACTACAGGCATATTCCAATCCGTCAAGATAAGGTCGAAAGGCACTGTTTCTTGGGCTATCAAGTCTAAAGCTTCGCGCCCATTGGAGGCTTCCATAATTTCATATTCTTCTTCTGCTTCTAACAGATAATCTGTAATGACAGCCAAATTGTGTGCTTCGTCATCTACTACTAAGATTTTTGCGTTCATGATTTTGTAGCCCCCTGCCCCAAAGGGGAGATTTATGATTGTATTTCCCCTTTGGGGTAAGGGGCTTTTTTACGCGCCTGCAAGATACAAATATTTCTCAAAACTTTCCACATCATTATTTTCCCTTGCCTGCAACATAGCTTTCTGCCAAGCTATCAGGGCAGGCAAGGCTTGGGTATCCATTTTTTGCAGAAGTTGTCGCACACGTGCATTTTGCATTTTGTAGGTTTTCAGTTCCGCTACCAAAGGCAAAAGTAAAGATTTTTCTTCTTCATTCAAAATCAGTTCAAGTGTTTCTATTTTCTCATTTGTTTCGTTTTCTACCTTGCCTGTAGGCGAGGACAAAGACACAAAAGGAAGCAAAAAAGAAAATGTACTGCCCTTGCCTACCTCACTTTGCACTTCGATTCTGCTCCCATGCGCTTCTACAATCGTTTTGCAGAACGTCAAACCAATGCCTACAGATTTTGCGCCACCAATATTTTTCGCATTGGGATTGCTGAAAGGCAAAAAGATTTCTTCTAATTTGTCTTGTGGTATGCCCATGCCATTGTCTTGCACGCAGACGCGAAGCCCCCTAACCCCCGAAGGGGGAATATCTCCCTCTCCTTTGGAGAGGGTTGGGGTAAGGCTATTTCCCCCTTCGGGGGTTAGGGGGCTTTCAACAAACAACCTTACCTGCCCGCCTTGTTCTTTGGGCTTCGTATATTTGATGGCATTGCTCAAAAGGTTTTCCAAAACTCTTTCAATATACCGATATTCAAAACTTGCCTGCAAAGTTTCTGGTATTTCGTTCACTATCAAAGGCATACGTGGTTGCGCTTCGCTGATAACCTCGATAGCCTGCTTGCCTGCCTGATGGAGCGAAGCAGGGTGTGCTTGTACAGTGAGTTTTTCTGCTTTGTAAATATCCATGATGTCGCTTATCATGGCTTGCATAGCTTTTGCTCTTTCGTGAATGATAGGCAAGACTTCCGTAGGACTTTTTTGGGCATAGTGCGGACTGCTATAATTCAAAATTGGATTTAAAGGATTGCGCAAATCATGACTGACTGCTGACACCATGAGGTCGCGGTTTTGTTGCAAAACCTGTAGTGCTTGTTTTTGCTGTTCGAGTATGTCGCGCTGTGTGCGGGTTTCTTCTAAAAGCTCCTCTAACTGGGTAGAAGTTTCTGCCAATTTATCGCGCTGGGCGAGGATTTCTTCGGATTGGATTTGGATTTCTTCGTTTTTTTGCAAAACGTCTTCTTTGGCTTTTTTTTCTTTTTGCCTACTGTGATAGATAAAAAAGGCAAACACCAACACCGAAAGAAGCCCTGCCAATACCAAATAATTGATATAAGTTTGAAATTCTTTTGCCTCTTTTTCTTTCAAAAGCTCCACTTCGCGTGCTTTCTTTTCAGCATTGAATTGGTTTTGCTTGAGTTTGAGGTTATTGGCTTCGAGCTGTGTGGTGTGGGCTAAGTTTTGGAGGCTATCTTGTTTGCGTTTGTCTTTTTCGTGCAATGCCTCATTGCGTAGGCGGTCTGCCTCCTGTTCTTTTTGCAGGATAGCGTTCGCATTGCGTTGCCTTTCTACTTCTATGCGCTGTATTTCCGCATCTTTTTTGAAAAGTGCTTCATTTTTCTTAGCGATTTCTATTTCTTTGTCTTTGCGTTCTATCTCTGCCCTTGCCTCGAGGTTGGCGATTGCCTTGCTTTTATCTGCATTGAAAAGCGAGTCATTTATTTGCTTATAGAATTCGTGATATTCAAGGGCTTTTGCATAATCGCCTTTCAGTTTGTAACTGATATAAAGAGTTTGGCTAGCAGTACTTATTTCTAATGGTGCTTTAATTTCTTGCGCAACCTCTAGACTTCTTTGGGCATATTCTATACTTTTATCATATTCTTTTTGTTTTTGATAGATGGTAGCCATTCCATTCAATGGATAAGTAAGTGTATTTTTATCGCCTATTTCTTCTGCTATTTTCAGGCTTTTTTGGTAATATTCTAATGCTAAAGGGTAATTGCCTTGGTCTGTGTAAATAATACCCATGTTATTCAAACTTTGGGCGAAAACTTCCTTATCCCCTATTTCTTCTTCTATTTCCATGCTTTTTTGGTAGTACTCCAATGCCAAAGAATAATTGCCTTGTTTTTTGTAAATAAGCCCTATATTGTGCAAAGATTGAGCTATAGCTTGTTCCTTGCCTATTTCTTCGCGTATTTTTAGGCTTTTTTGGTAGTATTCCAAAGCCAAAGGATAATTGCCTTGATAGATGTAAATAACCCCTATGTCATTCAAACTTTGGGCGAAAACTTCTTTACCCCCTATTTCTTCTTCTATTTTCATGCTTTTTTGGTAGTATTCCAAAGCCAAAGGATAATTGCCTTGATACTGATAAATAAGACCTATGTTATTCAAACTTGTGGCAATGCCTTTTTTATCCCCTATTTCTTCTCTTATTTTCATGCTTTTTTGGTAGTATTCCAAAGCCAAAGGATAATTGTCTTGAATGGCGTAAAGAAATCCTATGTAATAGAGGCTTGAGGCGATGCTCTTCTTAGCTTGTATTTTTTCAAACACAAGCAAGGCTTTTTGAAACAATATAAGTGCTTCGGGATATTTTCCTTTATTACCATTAACCATACCCATGTTGTTCCACGCTCCAGCCTTCCCTTTCTCAAAGCCTATTTTTTCGCTCATGGCAATGGCTTTTTCGGCTATACTGATGCAAGTATCAGGCTTAGTGTTTATATACTCTTGAGCAATAATAGTAAGTGCCAACACTTTCGTAGTATCGTGCTTGGTGGTATTATAGACGCTCATGAGGCTGTCTATAGCTTTCTTATTTTGTGCTTGTGCGGTTAGGCAGGCAAGGCAGAGGGCGCAGGCAAGGAGTAGGCGTTTTTGCATGGCAGTCTGAGGTTCTGGAGTTTAGAGTTCGTTGATTTTTACTTCCTGAATTTTGACATCTATTCCAAGCAATTCGCTCAAAAAGCCTTCCAAAACATCAAAATTTGCCTTATCGCGGAACAATTTTTTAATTGCCCAGTCAAAACTTACATAAGTTCGGTTCATGGTTATTCAAGGGTTTACTTTACGCAAAATTACACTTTTTTTCACTTGTTTTCAAACAATAGCAAGGTATTTCTCAAAACTTTCGACATCATGTTGCTCTCTTGCCTGAAGCATCACTTTTTGCCAATTTTGTAGGGCAGGCAAGTTGTGGGTGTCCATTTTTTGAAGTAGCAAGCGCACACGCGCATTTTGCATTCTGTAGGTTTTCAGTTCCTCTACTAAAGGCAAAAGTAAGGCTTTTTCTTCTTCATTCAAAACAATTTCTACAGCTTTGGCGAAGTTCGAAACTTCGCCGAAGCTTGTTACAGCTGGCAGTAGGAAAGAAAATGTACTGCCCTTGCCTACCTCGCTTTGCACTTCGATTCTGCTCCCATGCGCTTCTACAATCGTTTTGCAGAAAGTCAAACCAATGCCTACAGATTTTGCACCACCAATATTTTTCGCATTGGGGTTTGAAAAAGGCAAAAAGATTTCTTCAAATTTGTCTTGTGGTATGCCCATGCCATTGTCTTGCACACAGACGCGAAGCCCCCCTTCGGGGGTTAGGGGGCTAATAAACAACCTTACCTGCCCGCCTTGTTCTTTGGGTTTCGTATATTTGACAGCATTGCTCAACAGATTTTCCAAAACGCGCTCAATGTATTTGTATTCAAATTTGGCTTTAGCATCTACAGGGATTTCGTTGATGATGTCAGGCATTTTGAGCTGGGCTTCGCTGATGACTTTGATAGCTTCCTCGCCTGCCTTGTGCAAAGAGGCAGTTTGTGGATTGAGCGTAATTTTATCCGCCTTGTAAACGTCCATGATGTCGTTGATGAGCGCGAGCATGGTTTTTGCCCTTTCATGAATCATAGCCATGAGCTTGTCCTTGTCTTTTTGTGGATAGTCAGGCGAGCTAAAATTCAAAATGGGATTGAGTGGATTGCGCAAGTCGTGATTGACGGCAGAAATCATCAAGTCTTTGGTGTTTTGCAGAGCTTCGAGTGCTTGGTTTTTGAGTTCAAGGACTTCTTTTTGGGTGTGGGTTTCTTCTAAAAGTTCTTCTAATTTTGCTGAACTTTCAATGATTTGAAAATTTATATTCTTTAGTTCTTCTGTTTTTTGGTTAAGTTCTTTGTTTTTTCCTTCCAATTCACTATTTATTTTTTTTCTTGTACTGCTATTATAATAAAAATATATTAAAAATAAAATTAAAATAACCAATATTCCTATGAATGTAAAAATAATCATATTTTTATTCTGTTCTTCCGTTTTTTTTAGTTTGTTGAGCATATCTATTTCTGATTGTTTTTTGTCTAATTGGTAACTTGCCTGTGCACTGCTCAGTTTTTTATCTATTTCAGATAGATTCAAGCTATCTTTGTATAACATAAAAATGCTTTGTGCTTGGTATGCTTGGTCAAATTTCTTTTGGGCGGCATATATTTTAGATTTCAATTCAAAGGCTTTAGCAATATCATCTTTCATAGCATATTTGGTTGCTATTTCATAACTTTTTTGAGTGTATTGCATAGCTTTATCGAGTTCTTGGTTGTCCAAATAAATACTGCTAAGTAGTTGATATATTTGTATAACAGAGTGTCTATTAGCGGTTTTTATACTTATTTTCTCTCCTTCTATTAAAAAATTTATAGCTTCTTTTTTATCGTTCAAAAGATAGTACAACTCTCCTAAATTTTTGTAGATAGAAGCAATGCCTATACTATCTCTAATATTTTGCCTCAACATGAGATTATTTTGATTTACTTCAAGTGCTTTTTTGTACTTTTTTTGAATTACATACAAACTTGCTATGTCATATAAAGTGTATCCAACGCCTTTTTGATCACCTATTTTTTGCTTGAGTGCAAGGGCTTTTTGGTAATAATCTAAAGCCTTGTCATAATTCTTATTGGCTTGATAAACAAGTCCTAAATTGCTGTAGTTGTTGGCTATGCCACCTTGATTATGGCAATCTTCATACAATTTCATGGACTTGAGATGATATCTAACCGATTCATCATATCTGCCAGTGAATCGTGCTACAATGCCTAACATATTGTAGCCATTAGCTTCACCTGCAAGGTATTTGATTTTTTGTGCAAATTTTATGGCTTTGTTTGCATAGTCTTCTGAAGTTTTATGAGAAAGAAAAGCATACGTCCATGCCAGCTCATTCAAAGCAATACATTTTATTGTATCTATCTTGGAGTTTTGATACAATTTAGTTAAGCTGTCAAGAGTCCTCTCCTCAACAGAGTTTTGAGCGGAGAGAGAGGCAGATATCATTAAGAAAACGAATATAAAAAGATAATACATAGAATGCGAATCAAGGGTTAAATACGTCAATTTAGATAACATTTAGCTGTTATTTTATCAAAAAAAAGCTATAAAATAATTTTACCAATAACACATTGCTATATTTTTTACCTAAAGACTTTTTATCGATTTTAGTTTTTGTATTTAGCTTTCTTTTACATTAAAAAAGTTTGTTAAAAAGAATTATGTTTTGAAAAATAATATAAAACAAAATAATATTTTGTTTTATTGATTTTAAAAAGCGTTTTTAACCCTTGATTCGAGGAAAACATTTATGTTTAATTCACACGCTCCCAATACAGCGTATCGTTCATAAAAACCACCACATAGGCAAGTAAATCGCGTTTGCTTTGGAGGAGTTTATCTGTTGCGAGGTAGGCAAGGAGCTGGTTTTTCGCGCCTTCTTTTACTTCCTCAAACTTGTCTTCCTGCTCTTTTTTCAGGTATTTTATTTCAAAGACGTATTGCGCGTGTGTTTTGGTATTGTTGGGGCGAATATACATCTCCAAATCTATGTATTTTCGGTTGCTTGTTTCGCGTTCTGAAATTACATAAAAAGCATTGCCTTGATGGGCGTATGCAATCATCAACATTTTGACATATTTCTCATCAAATCGCTGAAAATCACGGTTAGATAGCACCTTCAGACTCTTTTCCACCAAACGCAAAAATGGCTCAATATTACCACCTGATGCCTTGAAAACAGCCTCTTGAATACCATCTTCTTCATACTCGAATTCTGCCCTTTGTTGCAAAATGTAAGCATAATATTGCCAATACAAATCTTTGATTACTTGGTTCGGAATGGTGTAAATGATGCCATTGCCGTATTGATTTTCCTCTTTGATAGTCAAATTGCCCAAATAATACAAGAAATTCACAAAAGCCGTTTTGCCAAAGGGCTTCATAAAGTCAAATTGATACAACTGTTCGCTTTCCACAGCACCATTTTCTAAAATATCAGCTAAGATTTCTATATTTCCCAAAAAATTAGCGACCTCAAACATCTTTTTCAACTTGCCATAGTCAGGCATGATGTTCGGGTCAAGC
>JAAFJK010000159.1 GCA_013298105.1 Cytophagales bacterium | reverse complement strand
AGTTGAGTATTTAATCGTAGGTGGGTATGCAGTAGCTCTGCATGGGTATGTACGCGCTACAGGAGATTTGGATATATGGATAAATCAAACACCCGAAAACGCTGATAAAATGTTGAGCGTTATGCTACATTTTGGGTTTTCTGAATATGATTTTCGATTAGAGGACTTCTTGCCTGATGCAGAAGGAAAACCTGCTTTTGTGTTTATAGGCGAAGAACCTATTAAAATAGATATCATTGGCAATATAGCCGAAATGCCTTTTGAAATATGTTTTCAAAATCGTCATGAGATAATGCTTGATGACATAATAGCTTATTTTATCAACTTACCCGATTTGAGAACCATGAAAAAAAAAGCAAATCGTAGCAAAGACCTTAATGATTTAGAGAACTTGCCTACACTATAGAAAAAGTTAAACTTTTTCATTTTTAGAACACTTGAAAGACAAAAAACTTACCATCAACCACCAACTAATTACCATCAACTACTTATGATAAACAGCCAAACATTCCAAAAATTTGAGGAGGCAAGGGCTTTGAAAGACCTCAGCCACTACCTGCCGCACCAAAATCCCCTCAAGGATTTTATCAATGACAATATGCTTCGACCTTTTCAAGATTTGTCTTTTCATGAGGCATTGGAGGTCGCATCTACCAATTTTGGTTATAAAACTTATTCAGGCTTAGAAGAATACCGCCAAATGTACGTGGCAGGCAAGATAAATCCCAAAATCTTACAAAAAATCATCATTGACCAAAAAGGCATCGATGACTGGGAAATATGGCGCGATAAGCTACTCTCTGGCAATTATGATACTTCTTGGAGCAATAGATTAGGACAAATGCACCAAGTTTGGACAAGTGTTTATCACTTGAATATCGAGAAAGAAGTACATAGCTTTTTGTTCAGGTTTGTGGGCGGTTATGTCGATCAAGGCGTTGCGCTCAAGCCCTTTCCTGCCTCAGAAGGAGGTTTTTTAGCATCTGTCCGCGATATGGAAGCGAACAGCCTTTTTGTAAAAATATTCAAAAGTAAGCGTGTAAGAAAGTTTTTGGCAGATAAAGAATGTACCATAAAGCAACTTTTAGATGTGCTTGTGGGTGATGAAGCATGGTATGAGCAGTACCTTTTTGACCAACAATTCGCACACGCAGGCTGGTCGGGTATGGTGGCTATCATTGAAGCAAGTCCTGAAACGCTGTTGGATAGGCGCGACATTACTTTACACGATTTTGTGTTTTTTGAATTGCTTTTGGAAATAGACGCGCTCGATAGGAAGTTTGGGGCGGATAAATGGCTTCCGCTCAAATACAACTTGCCTGCCCACATAACCCGAATGTTTGAACCTATCAAACACAGCGAACTTTTTGAGGTCTATACACTTTGGCAAGAGGCTTACGAATGGAGCTTTTATGACCAAGCCCTTCGTGGACTTCAGCTCGCGGCAGACTTGCCTACCGAACCGCGCAAATATGGCTTTCAGGCTATTTTTTGTATAGATGAACGTGAATGTTCTTTGCGTAGATATGTAGAGCAGTTTGGAGAGGCGCAGACTTTTGGTACAGCAGGTTTTTTTGGTGTGGAGTTTTATTTTCAGCCAGAGGGAGGCAAGTTTTTTACCAAATCTTGCCCCGCACCCGTTACACCTAAGTACCTTGTAAAAGAGGTTGAGTGCAAACTAAAGCACCACAAAAAAGATGCGCACTTCAGCCACAACAACGAAAAGATATTGGGTGGTTGGATAACCTCGCAGACGATGGGCTTTTGGAGTGCTATCAAATTGGCAGTCAATATATTCAAACCCACTGAAACACCCGCACAGGTGTCGTCTTTTACACACATGGACAAAGACAGCACTTTGCAATTTGAGTATGACAGCAACAGAGTGGTTGAGAATGATACCTTGCAACTTGGCTTTACAACTGAAGAAATGGCAAATAGGCTCGAAAATTTGCTAAGAAGTATCGGGCTTACCCAAAATTTTTCGCCTTTGGTGTATTTTATAGGACATGGCGCAAGTAGTGTGAACAATACGCATTATGCGGCGTATGATTGTGGGGCGTGTAGTGGCAGGGCAGGCTCTGTAAATGCGCGTGTGATAGCGACCATAGCGAACAAGCCTGAGATAAGGGCTATTCTGAAAGAGCGTGGCATCATAATCCCTGAAACTACGCACTTCATAGGCACTTTGCACGATACGACAAGGGACGAAATGATGTTTTATGACCTCCAAGTATTGTCTGCAGAGAAGAAAAATGCGCATGAAGCCAATGAAGTCCTATTCAAAAAATCCCTTGCCTACAATGCCAAAGAGCGTGCAAGGCGATTCCTGCTGATAGACCACACCCAAAATGCCAAACAAGTGCATCATGAAGTACGTTTGAGGGCTTTGTCGCTCTTTGAACCGCGAAGTGAATGGGACCACGCCACCAATGCCATGTGTATAGTCGGCAGACGTGATATGAATAAGCATTTGTTTTTGGATAGGCGTTCTTTTCTAAATTCTTATGACTATTCGCAAGACAGGGAAGGCAAGTATCTTTTAGGTATCATGCGGGCTATTGCGCCTGTTTGTGGGGGCATCAATTTACAATATTATTTCTCTAAAGTAGATAACCACAGACTTGGTGCAGGCTCAAAACTCCCGCACAATGTGATTGGATTGGTGGGTGTGGCAAACGGTATGGAAGGTGATTTGCGCATAGGATTGCCGAAGCAAGCATTGGATATTCATGATGCAATAAGGCTTCTTGCAGTGGTAGAGCATTTTCCCGAAATAGTCTTGCAGACTATCCAAAAAGAAGCACCTACTTACCAATGGTTCTATAACAATTGGGTGCATTTGGTAGTGATTCACCCTGAAACCAAAGCCCTCTATCGTTTTGACAAAGGGGCTTGGATTGACTACGAACCCATCAACCGCGACTTGCCTACCGTTAAAAACTTTGGGGCTGTTTTGGAAAGTAGTGTGGACAATTTGCCTATTTATTTGATTGAGTAGAAAGCGCTATTCAGCCTCTGCCCCTCTCCAAAGGAAAGGGGATATGAAAAAACCCCTCTCCTTTGGAGAGGGGCAGAGGCTGAAAAGCAAAAGCGTTTTCTGTTTTATTTTGGAAAGATTTTGGTTAAATCTAATGCTATATTTGTTTGATTGTCAATGAGCGTGTCTTTGTGTTTATACATTTCGTAATCTTGCGGAGAGCTAAACACATGAATACAACGCAAAGGAGGTATCACAAGCCAATAAGATAACACACCATATTGAAAATATTTTTGTGATTTTATCAAAAGCTCTTGTAGGCTTTGGGTAGGCGAGAGTATCTCAATAGCTAAAGTGGGCGCAATATTTACCCTTATTTCATCTTCTGCAAAAGAAAGAACACCTTTAGGAAAAAGGCTCAAATCAGGAACTAAAGTGCCTTCTAAGAACTCTAAAGAAAGTTCTGGACAAATATCAAATTTTGACAGGTA
>JAAFJK010000436.1 GCA_013298105.1 Cytophagales bacterium | reverse complement strand
GTGATGCACTTGAGAACAAAGACTTTCCTGCCATACAACAAATAGCGCAAGCCGTGTATGCCTCGATAGTGTATCAACTCCACGAAAGGAAATCTAAAGACAGCACCCAAACCAAAGATGAAATAGAAAAAGCGATTGATGCTGAATCTGAACTGATGCGCAGAGAGATGTTTTATCACTCGCTTTTTCACGTCTTGATGAATGCGACAGGCTTCAGAACTGAATCCGAAATTTTGACAAATTTGGGCAGGATAGATATGGCAGTAGAAACGGACGAAACGTTGTATCTTTTTGAGTTCAAAGTAAACGAAAGTGCAGAAATCGCCTTTGACCAAATTATGAATAAAGGTTACGCGGAAAAATACCAAACGACTGATTATGAGATTTTTGCAGTGGGTATCAACTTCTCCACAGAAATACGCAATATTGAAGCCCTTACCTACCGAAAGCTGAAGTAAGCCCTTGCCTGCCCGCGTAGGTAGGCAAGGAAAAGTTGGTTCTTAAAAAGTTATTACGGAACAGACTGTAGCACAGGCTTCCAGCCTGTCGTTTTCAAGTCATAAACAGGCTGGAAGCCTGTTCTACAGTTTTGCCTCCGCAATAACTTTCGAAGAACCGAAAAGTTCTAACCTCTATTTTTGTACTCAAAATATTACGCCCTCATGCAAAAAACATTTTCGCTCGTCTTGCCTCCAGAGATAGCCTACGAACCCGCAAATCTACAACAGCACATAGCACAAGCACTTCAAACTGAAGCTACAGAGGCTTTGCGGGTGCGTATTTTGAAGCGAAGCATTGATGCACGAAGCAAATTTCCAAAAGTAAATCTAAAAGTGGAGGCTTTTTTAGACGAAACTCCTCCTCCACTTTTCACGCCCCTTGCCTACCCAGAGATAGGCAAAAAACCACAGGCAATCATAGTAGGGGCAGGTCCCGCAGGTATGTTTGCGGCACTTCGATTGATAGAGTTGGGCATAAAGCCTATCCTGATAGAGCGTGGCAAAGATGTGCAAGGGCGCAGGCGCGACCTCGCGGCTATCAACAAACACCAAACCGTAAACCCTGAATCCAACTATTGTTTTGGGGAAGGAGGCGCAGGGACGTACTCTGACGGTAAGCTCTATACGCGCTCAAAGAAAAGGGGCGACATTCAGCGTATTTTGCAAATATTCGTCCAACATGGTGCCATAGAAGACATCATGGTAGAAGCTCACCCGCATATTGGCACAAATAAATTGCCCAAAATCGTCCAAAATCTCCGCGAAACTATCCTAAAGGCTGGAGGAGAAGTGCTGTTTGATACGCGCGTTATGGACTTTATCATGCACAAAGGAGAGATGAAAGGCATCATCACAGAGGCAGGCAAGGCAATAGAAGGCATAGGTGTAATATTAGCCACAGGACACTCTGCGCGTGATATTTTCCATCTTTTGCAAGCCCGCCAAATTCTGATAGAGTTCAAACCCTTCGCACTCGGTGTGCGCATAGAGCATCTTCAAAAGCGTATTGACCAAATCCAATACCATTGTGAGGCAGAGCGCAATCCTTACTTGCCTGCCTCTGCCTACAGCTTGGTAACGCAGGCAAGGTACAAGGGTGTGGAAAAAGGAGTTTTTTCGTTTTGTATGTGTCCTGGTGGGTTTATAGTGCCTGCCGCCACTGCCGAAGGCGAGATAGTCGTGAATGGTATGTCTCCCTCTCGGCGCGATTCGCGCTTTGCCAATTCGGGCATAGTGGTAGGGGTAGGCAAGGAAGATGTCCTTGCCTACCAAGACTATGGTGCATTGGCGGGGCTTTATTTCCAACAAGCTATAGAACAACAAGCCTGCAAAATAGCAGGTGGTACCCAAGTCGCACCTGCTCAACTCATGCAAGACTTTGTAAACAAAAAAACTTCCAAAAATTTGTTAGAAACCTCTTATCAACCAGGACTTACTGCGGTAGAACTTGATGCCTTCTTGCCTGCCTTCATAGCTGAAAGCCTGCGGATAGGGCTACAAGACTTTGGTAAAAAAATGCGTAACTACCTTACCAATGAAGCCCAACTGATAGGCGTAGAAAGTCGCACCTCCTCGCCTGTGCGCATACCGCGCGATACCGAAACACTCGAACACCCTGAAGTCAAACGATTTTTCCCTTGTGGGGAAGGTGCGGGTTATGCAGGAGGCATTATGTCTGCCGCTATGGACGGGGAGCGTTGTGCCGAAAAATTGGTGGAACTATATGCAAAAACAAATCATCAAACCATTCTCTCATGAAAAAAATCCTCTTACTTTTGATAGGCTTTTGGGGTAGCCTGAGCCTTTCGCTGAAAGCCCAAAACACTGCAAGCGAAGGAATAGACAAAGCCATCAAAAACTATTTTGAAGGCTACCTCACAGGCGATATGCGCAAGCTCACACTCGCTTTTGATACTACTTCAGCACACCTCTACGCCACCAAAGTAGCAGAAGGCAAAAACATCACAGTCGCCCACAAACTAAACGAAGTTGTAAAACGTTGGGTAAGCAATGTCCAAAAAAAGCCTTACAGCGAAGCTGAAATCAAAGAAAGTTACTACAAAATCCTTTACTTGGACATCACTGACGACAAAGCCGCCATAGCAAAAATAGAAATAAAATTGGGGCAAAAACTTTACATTGACTATCTTTCGCTATACCGCTTGGGCGATACTTGGAAAATCATAAGCAAGACTTTTGTGCAGAAATGAGTGTATTTCTAAAAACCTACCATAATTTTTAGAAATGCGGATACAGTTTGATATTTGTTTACAGTGGGCTGATTTCTGGCTTTGAGTGTTAGGTTTGTACCACTTCCTGCAAAATGCGCTGTCCGAATGTCAATGTTATCTTGAGGTACTTTGTGGTACAGATAAGGTGCGTATCGTCCTCCCACCACAATATATAAGCGTTGAGCAACTTTGAAATTTACTAAAGCCACTAACTCTATGCCTGTAGCAAATTGATTTTTGCGGATGTAGGTTTGTTGTGTGTTGCCATAATATTGATGCCAATGTATGACAGTGCCTTCTTCTTTGAAGAAAATAAACGGCATATTCACTTGGATTTGTGGGCTTATTTGCTTTGTATGCCAGTTTTTGAGGGGACAAAAAGCTATAAAAGGCTTAAAATATACGCCTTTGTTGTCAATAGGTTGCACATTCGTAAAATCTTTTTTCCAATGACTGTAGCCTGCCTCAGCCCCAAAACTAAAATACTTGCCTACCAATCGCTGGACATCAAAATCTACCGCAAAACCATTCTTTAGAAGTATTCGTTGGACAGATTTATTTATGTTCAGGCTTGTCAAATATTTTACTTGTTTGTGAATGATGATGGGAGGTGTTTTGATAAAATTGGGCTGTGCGTGGGTAGGCAAGATGCCAAAGCACCACACGAAAATTAACAAAAAAATACGTTTCATGGCGTGTAAATAGGTGGTTTGATAGTTATAAGATGACATCTATTTGATACCTTCGGATATCGTCTCCCCGATCTCCTGAACGTATAAAAACCTGTGAGAAGGTCGTTAGACTCTGCACTATAGAGAGATTTTCGTATCTTGGCACTACACCACATTCATACCCGTAGTTCTTGTAGCCTATAGTAGCGTTCAATGTGATGGCATCTTTAGTGCCATTAGCCTTCTCAAAGACGAGCGTGACAGGAAAGTCCACTTGCGAAGCAGGCAAAAGTATTATAAATTCTTTAATATTCGGGTAGTTGTAGAGGGTATCAAAGAGCTTATTTATGCGCTTATCGTATATTTTGGTGTACGCAGATTTAAGCGTGTCGCCTGCTTGATTTTTGAAAAGAATCTTGATAGGCTGTTGCGAGTCGTTTTCAGGACATTGTATCCTACAACTGGTGCTGGCTGATATGCTACCCAAAAAGAGTAGCAAAATGAGTTTTAAATACTTCATAAAATAGCTGAATTTGGTTTATAAGGCAAATATAAGAATACTTTTTTAGAAGCACCTATTTTATTTTCACAAAAATTTAATAATTTGATAGATATACTCTAATTTTGTAGATTCAAATTTGTAAATCTCCCTTATGTCTTCTGTCAAAATATTTTCGGGAACTGCTACCCGCTACTTAGCAGAAAAAATAGCAGAAAATTACGGCAAACCGCTCGGTAATCTCATCATTCAACGATTCAGTGATGGTGAGATTTCGCCTTTTTTTGAGGAGTCGGTGCGTGGCTGTGATGTGTATTTGATACAATCTACTTTCCCACCCGCCGACAATATCATGGAACTGTTGCTGATGATTGATGCCGCTAAGCGTGCTTCTGCTCAATCTGTTACAGTGGTTTTGCCTTATTTTGGTTATGCACGCCAAGACCGAAAAGACAAACCGCGTGTAGCTATAGCTGCCAAAGTAGTCGCCAATCTACTTTCTGCGGCAGGTGCAGACCGCCTCATGACGTGCGACCTACACGCAGGGCAGATTCAAGGTTTTTTTGACTTTCCTGTCGACCATCTTGATGGCTCGGCTATTTTTGTGCCTTATCTCAAGAAACAAAATATTCCTAACCTTGTCTTTGCCGCACCTGACGTGGGCGGTGTGGGCAGGGCAAGAAATATCGCCAAGATATTTGAGGCGGATATGATAGTGTGCGACAAACACCGCAAACGTGCCAATGAAATAGCTTCCATGCAAGTGATAGGAGATGTAGAGGGTGCCAATGTGGTTTTGGTAGATGATATGATAGATACAGGCGGGACACTATCCAAAGCGGCACAAGTCATCAAAGAAAAAGGCGCGAAATCTATACGTGCTATTTGTACACACCCACTGCTATCAGGGAAAGCCTACGAAAATATAGAAAATTCGGTACTCGAAGAACTTATCGTAACCGATACGATTCCTCTAAAGCGCGAATCACACAAAATTACCCAATTGAGCGTGTCTGGACTTTTTGCGGCGGCTATTCGAAGCGTTCACAACAACGAATCAATCAGTTCTTTGTTTATTAGTTAGTATTAGTTAGATGCTCTTTTTTCGGTTGGCAATCGGTTTACGGTTGTCAATCCGAAAAATTGGGTAGGCAAGGTTATAAAGATAAATGGAGATAGCCCCCTTTCGAGTGAACAGTCTCCAATATCCTTCAACCAGCTATGGAAAGAAAGAATGATATTCTATACGAAAGCGTACCGTTTACTAATAACCAGCCCTAAACGGTACTCTCATCTTTCTAACGATACAAAAATACATGAATTGTTTTAGATTAACAAATATTTCACAAACTTTTTTTATGAAAGTGTATTTTATTTGGTTTTTACTTATCATGGGATAGCTTGTAGCACAGGCTGTAAGCCTGTTGTTTTCAAGTAAAAAAAGCCTGTACTATATTTTCTTCTGCAATAATTTTTGAAGAACCAAAAAACTCAAACAAAAAAGTAACAGGAAATAGACTTCTTGCGAAAGTGCTATTTTTGATACCTCAACCCTGCCCTTCTCCAAAATAAAAAACTCTTTTATTACTTCTATGAAGGTATTTTACTTTTATAGGCTACTTTATTTTGGGATTTAGGAGAATAATTGCTACTTTTGCAGGTAGAAACACACCCCAATATGAATAATACACACAGTATCAAACCCATTCGTTTGCTGTTACTACTTTTTTACCTCATTATATTTCAGATAGCGTTAGAGTTTTTACCCAATGAAATAACAGGATTAGGAGACGGCATAATAATTAAAATCCCTAAAATATCCCATTTGTGGAATAAATCTACAACGAATTATGCAGATATCAGCGATATAAGAGATAAATTTGAAGGCGATAAATCAAAAAAAAGTACACAAGACATAAAAGATAGTGCATCAGCCAAAATAGCGCACGAAGCCTATTTGCCCGATTCTTTGCGTATCAACAATAGGCTCCGCATACAATATCCTGAAGGAGATTCCACCATGTTGCACAACTTTTTGCGCGACCTTCGCGCCCTCGAGAAAGGGCGTGATACGCTCGTGCGTGTATTGCATTTTGGCGATTCACAACTTGAAGGCGATAGAATTACAAGCCAACTTCGCGACAAATTCCAAGACCAATTTGGCGGTTGTGGTACGGGCTTTTTGAGTATCGTGGATAAGATGAACTCGAAGCTTTCTATAGCACAAACCACCAAATCGTATTGGCAACCTGCCGTAGCTTATGGGGTAAAATACAACCGAAGCCAGCCCAACTATTATGGCATCATGGGCGAATGTTATAGATTGGCACCTGCCGAAAATGTCAAGGGAGAAGTTTCATATCTAAAATCTGCCCACGCAAAGCCGAAAGAACAACGTGTGGAGAATATCAAAGTATTGTATCGCAATCCCGACTCTCCCATAGAGCTATCTCTTGCCTTGCCTACCCAAAAAGAAAAGGCAAAATTAGAAAAATCAGACAAATCTCAAATATTTCAATACAAGCTCAAAGAACCTTTCCAGCAAGTAAGTATCCAGATAGAGGCACAAGGCAAAAGCCCTGAAGTCTATGGCGTGGCATTGGATTGTAACAGAGGCATAGCCTTTGACAATATCCCTTGGCGTGGTAGCTCTGGAGTGGAGTTCGTGAATATGCACCGCGAAAATCTAAAACGCCAATTCAGACAACTGAATGTGCGGCTGGTTATCCTGCAATTTGGGGTAAATATTGTCCCCAATCCCATCTCAGACTATACTTTTTATGAGAATATGCTCCTTCAACAACTCAAAATGTTGAAAGAAATCGCGCCTGACGTGAGTATATTGGTGGTGGGCGTATCAGATATGTCGCGCAATCTTACAGGTGCGTATGAATCTTATCCGAATATAGAAAAAATCCGAAATGCCCAACGCAATGCCGCTTTCAAAACGGGTTGTGCTTTTTGGGACTTGTATGAGGCGATGGGGGGCAAAAATTCTATGCCAAGTTGGGTCTTTGCCAAGCCTATCCCATTGGCAGGCAAGGACTTCACGCACTTCACACCCGAAGGCGCAAAAATTGTATCAGAAATGTTGTATAAAGCCCTGTTGGTAGAGTATGCTAAATTCTTGGAGTTTAATTAGTATTTTTTATATGTGTGTGGGTTTGCACCTTGCCTGCCCCGCCCTCTCTTTGAGCCAAAGCGATAGCTCACGCCTCAAAGATAAAGTGCCACAACCCAAATACACGCTCGCGCGTGAACATAGTTTTGTGAGCTACAGCCAAAACCAAGTCCTGATGGCATATCCGCGTACTGCATTGCAGTCCTTTTATACAGCCATAGAGGAACTGATAAACAAAGAACGCCAAAAAGTGAATATTGTGCATTTTGGAGATTCACACATTCAGGCGGATTATTTTACAGGACAAGTCCGAGGTCATTTCAATGATGAAATCCTGCTGGGCAATGGCGGACGCGGTTATTTCTTTCCCTGCCTGATAGCGCAAGGTGGCTACGCGCCCGCCAATATCTCTGTGAGCTACAGAGGTGTATGGTCGGGTTGCAAAAACGTACAGACTTACTCTACTTGTAGCTGGGGACTGAGCGGTATGACTTCTACTACTTCAGATAGTACAGCGTTCTTTAAAGTCGACCCCAATTCATACTCAAACCATACCTATCAAATCACACGCGCCAAAGTGTATTATCCAGTGAATAATCCTGCGATGTATAGCGTAAAAGTGCTTACGCCACAGGGGAGTGTCTATCCTTGTAGGCTTGATGCACATGGATTTGCTGAATTTTGCTTTGATGAGCCTGTAAGCCATGTCATTTTTCAGTTGTATAAGCAGGCAAACGAGCAGACTTCTTTTGTACTTGAGGGTGTTTCTTTGGAAAATGACAACTTTGGCGTGCAATACAGTGCTGTAGGTGTAAATAGTGCCAGTGTGCCTTCTTTTTTGAAATCGCCCAAACTCGAACAGCATTTGCATAGCCTCGAGGCAGACTTGGTAATAATTTCGTTAGGTACAAATGATGCTTACGGACTTGGATTTGATGAAGCAGGCTTCAAAGTCCAATACGCCAAACTTATAAAAAGTATCAAAGCGGCTTCGCCCAATGCGTCTATCCTCTTGACTACACCAGGCGACTGCGCCCTACCTGGAGGTGCCGCCAATCCAAGCAATCTAAAAGCCAATCGCGCCATCAAAGAACTTGCTCAAGAACATAATTGTGCGGTTTGGGATTTATTCGCGGTCATGGGAGGTCTTGGCTCCGTAGGCAAGTGGCTCAAAAACGGACTTACCGCCCCTGACCAAGTACACTTTAGCGGAAAAGGCTACCGCCTTCAGGGAGATTTGCTATATGACGCGCTCATACAAGACTATGGATTTTATAAACAGCAGAAGAAGTGATGAAACAAATCGGTATCACAGGGGGCATAGGGGCAGGCAAGAGTTTGATAGTCAAAGTTTTTCGGACTTGGGGCATACCCATTTATGAAGCAGACCTTCGGGCAAGATGGCTCATGGAGCATGATATGGCTTTGCGTGAGCGTATCATAGCCCATTTTGGGGCTGAAAGCTATACTGAGCAGGGACTAAACAGACCTTATATAGCCCAAAAGGTATTCCACGATAAGGGGCAGGCAAGTACCTTAGATGCACTCGTACACCCTGCAGTAGCTCAAGACTATCAAAACTGGACACTTCAGCAAAATGCACCTTACCTACTGAACGAAGCGGCATTACTTTTTGAAGCAGGCAGGTACAAAACCTTAGATAAAGTCATAGTCGTATTCGCACCTGTCCCTGTCCGCATGGTGCGGGTACAAAAGCGCGACCCACAGCGAACAACTACCGAAATACAAGGCATAATACAAAAACAATGGAGTGATGAGCAAAAAGTTGCACTTGCCGACTTTGTAATCCATAATGACGACCAGCAACCTCTCCTCCCTCAAATATATGCTGTCCATGAAGCTCTTTTGAAGGCTTCATAAATCTACCCCACATGAAAACCGCAGAAAATCCATTTTTTTCTATCATCATACCGACTTACAATCGCGCTGACTTTTTACCCAAAACTTTAGCTACTGTATTTGCACAAGAGTTCAAAGATTTTGAGGTCATCGTGATAGATGATGGGAGTACAGACCAGACTTTAGATTTATTAAAAGATATACAACAAAAACACCCCAACTTCAGCTACTATACCCAGCCCAACAGCGAGCGCGGAGCAGCACGCAATCATGGCATCAGAAAGGCGGTAGGCAAGTACATTACTTTTTTGGATTCAGACGATTGGCTCTATCCAAACCACTTTACAGAAGCATATAAAGCTATCCAAAACTATCAAGAACCCGCTTTTTTGCATACTGCCTACGAGATAGTAACCCCCGAAGGAAAAACGCAAACAAAGATAGACAACCTTCAATCTGACGATAAAAAGTTCTTGATTCAAGGCAATCCCCTAAGTTGTATGGGTTGGTTTTTGCACAAAGAAAAGACTAACGGTTTTTATTTTCCCGAAGACCGTACTATGGCTGGCTCTGAAGATTGGGCTTTTGCAATGGTAATAGTCGCCAATTTTGGCATCAAAACCACCCACCTCATTACCTCTGCCTTAGTAAACCATGACGCGCGAAGCGTCTTGGGTTTTGATGAAAAAAAATTAGAAAAACGCACCAAATCTGCCTTGGTGTATGCACTACAAGATACCCAAACGAACGCCTTGTACGCACCCCATGAAAAAAGAATTATAGCTTATCTTGATGCCTACATAGCCTTGCATTTAGCGCTTTCTAAAAAGAAAAAGAGTGCTTTCCGTTATCTTTGGAAAACACTCAAAGGACATCTATTTTTTATTTTTGAAAGACGTTTTTTAGGAATTGTGAAGCACTTGCTTTTTTAAAACTCAAAAGAAACACCCAAACGCCAATCAATCAAACGAATAGGGGTACGATATACGTAGCCTACATGGTGCTTGTGAACTACTTGGTTGTGGCGATTGATGAAGTCTGCACTTACCTCACTTGAAGGCGAGGCTTGGGGCGTACTTCTTTTTAGGCTCATGTAGCTTACCTGCCCGCCTGTAGTATAGTTTGCACTGAAGTCTATAGAAAATCTATCCGCACTGCTGAAGATTTTTCCGAGATTGATTTTTGTACCTATGCCCACACCGCCTGCAAAGTTGGTAGAGCTTTTCAGAATGTCGCTTTCAAGCGGGGCGCAACCGTCCACATCTTCAGGGTCTTCGATGGTCAGGTTTGTGAAAAAATTTGAAATGCCACCACGTAATTGTATGTAAGGCTGTATCATAGACGAGTTGGGGTAGTAAATCCTACCCAAAAGCATCAGGTTGAATATGTTATTGCTTACGTTTACGTTTGTTTCGGTTGTAGAACCGTCCGAAAAAGTGTAAGTTTGGCGTTCGGATTGCCGTCCGTAGCCTCCCAGATTCAAGTCCAAACCTACCATAAAGGGCGTTTTGGGGATTCGGTAGCCTCCACTGAGGCTGAAGCCATGTACGCCTTTGAAGTTTTGGCTCATCTGCTCAGAAGGGCGTGCATAGATGTAGCCCATGTTCAGTTCTACTTGTGCCAAAAGTGGCAAAACGAACGCAAAAGAAAGAAATAGAGATAAGAGTATTTTGGTCATAGCGATATAGTATAAAGTAAATCAAGACCGCTAAGTTATGCTTTTTTTTTGAAACTTCCAAATATTAGGGGATAAAAAATGGGTTGTCTGACAATTTCTGTGGAAGCATTTTTTGTGTAGGGGAATCCTCCTTTGTGGTTGCCCTTTCAGCCGTGTTTTGAGGCAACCAAAAGGGATTAGACTTCTTGCGAAAGTGCTATTTCTGATACCTCAACCCTGCCCTTCTCCAAATGGAGAAGGGTTAAAAAGACTTTCGCAAGAAGTCTATTGTTCCCCTATATTTTTAATCTCCACAAAAATTGTCAGACAACCCGAAATTTATACAAACTTTTACGGATTGCTGACTCGCCTTGCCTGCCCGCGTGGGTAGGCAAGGTTTATAGTACCTTAAATATCATCTAACAAATCATAACGATTTTTCGTTTCTTTTTCGTTGCCGATACGCGCCTCATAAAAACTTGAATCCAGTGCGAAGCCTATCAAAAGTATCCACGCTAAAATATAAAACCAAAGCATGAGCGCGATGATAGTGCCGATAGAGCCATACAGTTTATTGTAGGTCGCAAAATGACTCAAATAATACGAGAAAAATAACGTAACCACAATAGCCGAAACAGCCGCTACCATAGAGCCATAAGACCAAAAATGCCACGTCTTATGCACTGCAGGAGCCACATAATAGATATACGCTATCCCCAAATAAAATAATAGAAAAGATACAAAATAACGCAAAAAAACAAGCAAATAATACAGAAAGTCTTGGTCAAGAGTCTTGTTTTGTACTAAAAGGTGCAAAACAAGCTCACCTACGAGCATAACCCCCACTGCTACCAAAAGCAGAAAAGCAAACAAAAATGACAGCCCAATAGCTACTGCCCGCCTGTGCAAAAAGCTCCGCTTCTCAGAATATTGGAAATTGCTGTTGAAAGTGTACATCAGTTCTACTACGCCACTCGATGCCGCATAAACAGCCAAAACAAAAACGAGCGACAATATATCGCCACGTGGTTTTTCAATAATGTCTATGATAGTTGGCTTTACAAATTCATAGATACCCGCTGGGATAGTCCCATGCAAAACTTCTAATATCTGTGCCGAAAGATTCGGAAAATGCGCATAGTGCGCTATGTATGGAATGAGCGAAAATAAAAATAAAATCGCAGGAAAAAGCGAAAGTGTAAAACTAAACGCTATCGAACTTGCCTGCTGATGCACGCTTGGCTCAAGCACTTTGCGCACCAATATTACCAAAAAATCCCACAACGAAACGCGGGGTTTTTCAGACATTTTGATACGCTTCAGCCAAACTACACACTTTCGCCAAAGACGCGAATACCATACATCTTTGTCCATGTTGCAAAGGTAGCATTTAATTTCAAAAATGTCGCAAAAAAATACAGCATCTTGTGCCTAAAATCTTTCATATATACCTATCGTAAAAGGGAAAGTAAATTCTTCTGAATAATCTGCGCCATTTTGTTGCATATCCAAATCTTCGCGGGTGTGTAGCCACAATACTTCTGCTTTGCCACCGCGCTGATGGTGTTCTTCCAATATATCAAACATTTCCAAAAATCTGCGGCTTGAGCTGGTATTGTAGTATTCCATACGAAATTCTATAGTTATTTTTTCGTCAGGATATTGTTTTGCTCTGTTTTTTAGCCAAACGATAGTAGGTTTATAAAATTCTACAGCATTTTCGGCATAAGAATTACCTATGATTTGTAAAATTCCTTCAGCATCATTATACAAAATGTTCGTCATAAAGGTAGCGCGTTAAATAATTAAAGTGTAAAATTGCATTTTATTTTTGATTCATGCAAAACATCACGCCCACATACTTGCAAAAAGGCGATAAGGTAGGCATCACAGCCCCTGCCAAAGCAGTCGCAATTACTGAAATAAGCTATGCCATACAGGTTTTGGAGGAATGGGGACTCGAAATAATCTTAGGCAAAAACCTTGCTGAAAATGAACTTCAGAGAGCAGAAGATTTACAAGCCATGCTTGATAGCCCAGATATAAAAGCAATACTATGCGCAAGAGGAGGCTATGGTACAAGCAAAATCATAGACAAATTAAACTTTGAAAAGTTTTTGCAATCGCCCAAATGGATAGTAGGATTCAGTGATATTACGGTTTTGCATAGCACACTTCATTTGTTGGGAGTAGAAAGCATACATGGGACTATGCCCGCGCTTTTCTCCAAACAGTCCACCGAAAGTGTAGAGAGTTTGCGCCTCGCGCTTTTTGGTACAGTACAGCCCTTTGCCTTGCCTGCCACACCGCACTGTAGGGCAGGCAAGGCAACAGGACAACTGATAGGAGGCAATCTTTCCATTTTGGTAAATATGCTGGGTACGCCTTCAGAGGTCGATATGGCAGGCAAGGTGCTTTTTTTGGAAGATGTAGGCGAATATTTGTATCACATTGAGCGAATGCTCATACAGCTTTATCGTGCCAAAAAACTCGCACATTTGGCGGGACTTATCATAGGAGAGTTCAGCCAAATCCGCGACCAAGACCAAAGTTTTGGCAAAAATATCCACACTTTGATAAACGACATAGTAGCCGAATATGACTATCCTGTGGCGCATCATTTTCCGATAGGACACGAAAAAGAAAATCTAAGCCTCATTTGTGGAAGGCAGGCAAGGTTGGAGGTCAGCGATACGCTTATCACATTCGAAAGTTTGGAGGTGGAGGTAAAGGTTTGAAGACCTTGCCTGCCCAAACTCTTACTTCTACACTCAAAGTTCCCTCAAGCGTTCCATCAAATCTGCTTCAGAGATTTCAAAAGCGTCTTCATAATACCAACCCGCAAGAGTATGCTCACAGAGTGTTTTTCAAGTGTAAGTATTGGTTTGTGGATAGTTTCGTATAGCCACTCCAAGGGTCGCCAAATTCAGGACTGAAATCTCTAACTTTGTGGTCTTCACGCGCTTGAAGTTGATTCAAAACGTCTTGCACTTGTTCTTCAGTCATAGCGCTTGCCCAATAAAATATAGGTTTATCAAAATAAAAGACACAACCGTAACCCAAAAAGCAAATTTATCTACTTTTTTAGCCAATTTTATTTTTTCTGAAGCAAAAAGTCTGTATGCCACCACAGTCATAATCAAACTTAATAGGATATACACAAACGTAATGGCGTGTATCTTATCTACTAAGGTGTAGTTGTTCGTTTCGGGCAAAATCGCATCAACTACATATTTATTCGCTACCGCCGCAAAGAGCGCACCCACCAATAACCCAAACCTTTCTGCATTTTCTGGACCCATAAAATAGGGTAAAAGCGAAATAACAAATGCCACATACAATCCTGTAAAGAGCTTAAAAAATAGTCCCCCACTCTCTCTTTTGAGCGTAAGCGAGGCTACAAAATTGTAATAAGAGGCTTTCCCTTTGATTTGTGGGTCGCCATAATTGCTGTTGTAACTTTTTACTTCACTGGATACTTTGAATTGGTCTATTTTCCAGCCTTCTATTTTGATGTTTTCGCTGTCGTAGCTACTGTTTTTGATGTCTGCCAAGAGTACAAGTTCAGAAGATTCAGCATCTCCACTCTCGACTATGATTTTGAGCTTTTGTTGGTCAAAAGGAAAATTGGTAATATTCCAGTCTTTTTTCAAGGTTGCTTTTGCTTTTTGTGCCGCATAGTTTAGATTTCCGCGCTTTTCTATGGTAGGCAACATATAGGTATGTTCTTTGGCTTCCACAAGTTCCATGTTGTCAAGAATTTTGAGGCTGTCTTTCTTATAAAGTCCCCAAAGCCAAAACTTGGCATTGAATGACTTTTGTGCCAGATTCAGGTCATAAATATCTGTGATGAATATGCCTACTTTGCACGTATCTTGGGCAAAACAGCCTTGCCTGCCCACCAAAACTACCAACAATAAAAAAATAAAGAAGTGTTTTTTCATAAAAATTTAAGGGGGTTCTCTGACAACCATTTAGAGTTCTTCGAAAGTTATTACAGAATCGCCATTTTACGCCATGAAGAAGAACAAAATTTAAATATTAAATTTTATTGGTTCTTAAAAAGTTATTGCGGAATATTCTGTAGAACAGGCTTCCAGCCTGTTCATCATTTGGAACAACAGGCTGGAAGCCTGTTCTACAGTTTTGCCTCTACACCTCGTTTGAGGACACCAAACGTTATTTTTACGCAAATTTTATTTCACAAAAGGCTTCAGCCCTCTGATGCCCATATCCACGACTTGTTCGCCCAAAAGCGGCTCCCATTTACCATTGGGCGTGGTATCTTGCCACTCAAAACTGTTGTTGGTAGAAAGGCTGACTTCTATGATGATGTCCTCCGTTTCGTTTCCTGTGATTTGTAGCGGGGCAATCACCCCTGTTTTATTCAAAAAAGCCCCTGTTACTACACACGAACCTGCAGGTACGGGCGAAGTAGCTACGATAGGATTTGGTACAGTGGTAGCTCCTGGAGGTGCTTGTCCAAAATTGATAGTAGGAGAAAGTGGACTTTCAAAAGCCCAAAAGCCCTGCAATTTTGCCTCATTGACTGCAAGGGTTTGGTTTTTTACTTTTACACTGGGTATATAGGTGCGGTAGCCAATGAACGAGGCAACTGTGCCTGTCTGGTCTGTGGTATTGCCTCCTGCAGTTACGCGAAACTGCACGTCATAGTTTTGGTAGGCAAGTGAGATACGCAAATATTCGAACTTGCCTACCGCTTCTTTCAAAGGCATGGAGAAAAAAGTTTTGCCTTCGCCTACAGGCGTATTTTGGGCAAATTCTATAGCTTTGTCGCCACTCGGCATAGTGCGCTCAGGGGCAAAGTAAACAACCTTGCCTGCCCCCAGCATCGTGTTGGCGGTTTGGGCTAATTCGATATAGTGCGCGCTCATTTTATTAAAAAGAGGCGATTGTGCCGCATTGCCTGCACCTACAGGCGTGGGCTGTCCTGTACTTCCCAAACGCTCTTGAGTAGGATTGAACTTAAACTTAAGTATCAAATTTTTGGTGGGAGGAGCTTCAAGCGGGGTGCTTTTTGTGCAAGCCCAAAGACTCGGAAGTAGGCAGGAAAGTATAAAAATTAGTCGAAACATTTGTTTATTTTAGTTTTGGATTAGAGTTTTGAGTTTTGAATTTGAGATTCAAAACTCAAAATCAGTGTTTTATGGCTGTACTTGGATTGTTACGTTTGCGCCTTGATAGTGTGTAATCATGACTGCGCCCGCGCTTGTTTTTTGGGTAACAGGTATATCTTTGTATCTGCGAATGATGGTCGTGATGTTTTGTCCAGTAGGCAAGTTTTGGATTTTATTGGCATCTAAGATGACGCTGGTAGCGGCTACGGCTTTGCGCTCAAATACCTGCAAATCGCCTACTGCCGCGCTGTTCATACTTACCCAAACTTTTTCATCTGCATCAAGGGCATCACCTACCCAAAAAAGTTCTGTGCTATTGCCTTTTTTTACCAACGGCATGGGGGCAGGCAAGGCAGTCGCTTTTATGCCTGCTACGGGGTTTGTATAAACTTTGTTTTTGGCATCTGTCCATTTGAAAGTCCCTGAAGTTACCAATCCCGCATATTCGCGCTCATAGTATGCAATGACAGCATTGTAGGTAAGGACATCATTGTTGAATCGGACTTCGCTGGGGGAGGCAAGTTGTAATTTTGTACCAAGCGCGTTGCTGAATTGGAAAGTTGCTCTTGCGTATGTTTTGTCTGCATTTTTGTCATAATACAGCTCATAAGTTACAAAGATTTTGTCTTGGTCGACAGCCGTAGAGGGTTCGGTAACACAACTTTGCAAAAAACAAAAGCAAAAAGCTGTATAAGCTAAGAGGGTAATTTTGATTTTTTTCATTTTTTAGACGAGTTTTTAAGTGAATGATGTCCTAAAAACGAAAAACTTGCCTGCCTATTACTTGACAAAAGTCAATTTCGTTTGGCGCGTATCCTGCTCAAAGTTTCAAAAGACACACCTATAAAGTCTGCAATCTGATGCAAAGGTATATTTTGCAAAATTGCGGGGCTTTGGCTTACAAACTCCTCATATTTTTCTTTGCCACTTTTGAAAAGCAACATATAGGAGCGATATATCAGTTTGAGCATATATTGTTCGTTGGTAAGTCTGCCAAAGCGTTCCCAAACGGCTTCTTTGTCATACATTCGTTGGAGGTCTTGGTGTGTCATAGCCAGCAGATGCAAGTCTGTAACGGCAATGATGTTGTGTACGGCAGGTTTTTGTTGTGTGAAGCCATAGACTTCAGTCAATAAATCATCTGCAAACGAAAACCAAACTGTGCCTTCCTGCTCGCCACTTACAAAAAAATGTCTTGCTATACCTTCACACACAAACCAAATCTTGGGGCAGACATCGCCCGCCTTCAAGAGATAGTTCCCTTTCTGGTAATGCTCTACAGTTACCAAACTTAAAAACTCGTCCAGCTGTGTAGTTGTAGGTTGGACAAATTGACGGATATAATGTATAAATTGCTCGTGCATAGCTTTTTTATAAGCAAAGATAGCTTTTTTTTAAGAAAGAGCTATCTTTGCTGAATATTTTTAGGAACACACTTTTGTATGGTATTTTTAACGGGCGGTACAGGCTTATTGGGACAATACATCATAGATTCATTGGGTAGGCAAGGATACAAAATACGCGCACTTTGCCGAAATCTTGCGACCTTGCCTGCCCACCTGCGCCCAAAAGCGACTTGGGTAGAAGGCGACCTACACGACATACCCGCACTCGAGGCACACATGGAAGGGTGCGACTACGTAATACATGGGGCAGGCAAGGTTTCGTATCAGTCAAGCGACAAGAAAGAACTCTTTGCTACGAATGTAGAAGGCACTGCCAATATCGTAAATATCGCCCTTGCCTACCCTATCCGAAAATTCATACACATCAGCTCTATAGCCGCGCTGGGGCGAAGTAAAGATAAACTTACGATAGACGAACAGGCGCAATGGCAGGAAACTGACCTTAATACTTACTATGCCAAAACTAAATATTTGGGCGAGTTGGAGGTGTGGCGCGGTGTAGCAGAAGGGCTTTCGGCTGTAGTAGTGCAACCTTCTATAGTGCTGGGTGCAGGCGATTGGACACAGAGTAGCACCCAAATATTCCAATATGTGTGGCGCGAAAAAGGCTATTATCCACAAGGTCAGCTGAGTTATGTAGATGTGCGTGATGTGGCAGAGGTTATCACGCGCCTCTTGCCTACCGAAGCGACTGCAGAGCGGTATATCGTGAGTGCAGGGGAGGCAAGTTATCTTGAATTATTCACCCAGATAGCCCAAAGATTTGGTAAAAAACCACCCCACAAACGTATGACACCGCTTTTGGGGGCGATAGCATGGAGATGGTATTATTTAAAATCGTTGCTTTTTGGAGGGAAACCGCTCGTTTCGCGCGAAACTGTGATGTTGGGCAAAAACGACTATGCTTATCAAAATGACAAAGTGCGCAAGGCTTTAGATTTTCATTTCAGAGATTTGTCTGATACGCTCGATTGGGCGTGTGAAGCATTGCTGGGAGGTTTGAAGTAAGAGGTACGAAGTTAGAAACATAGATCAAACTATAAAATATCCGCCAAGTAACTGATTGTTTCTTTGGCTACCTTGCCTACCTGTGAGGCGCGAAGGTCGGAAGTAATGACATGATGTCCTGATGCGGGAAAAAGCACCATTTTTTTCTTGCCTGCTGATGTGCCGAGCTGTCCAAACATACGCTTGATAGCGGCTACCGAAACTACATGGTCTTGGTGTATTTCATCTTTGTAATATGCCCCCACAAAAACAGGCACTTTCACTTTTTTGAAAGTGCTTTGGTGCATAGTATTCGCTATGAGATTGCAGAGCGCGACTACCGCCTCCAGCCTGTATTCTGAAGTCCAATACAGCCGCGCTTTGGGCGAATACGTTTCTTTGTTGTAGGCACTGCCATTTACCAAACGCGCTATATGAAGTCCCCAAGGCTTATAAAATAACCAAATCGCAGGCGTATAAAAATCAATCAAAGGTGAATACAATACAAGTGCAGTGATAAGTTCAGGATATTTTGAAGCCAACAAAAGAGCCAAAGAACCGCCTGTAGAAGTACCTACTACTATGATGCGCTTGCCCAATTTTTGCCCTATCACGAGTGCTTCTTGTGCCGAAGCCCACATACTTTCGGGGGTAGCCTGTAGCATGGCATCGCGGTCTGCTATGCCATGTCCTGGCATACGGTTGCAGACCACATTCGCGCGGTAGTGTTCCGCTAATTGTCCCAAAACGGGCATACCTTCCCCACTACTTGCAAAGAACCCATGCAAATACACAATAACTATGTCTGTAGGTATTTTTTGGGTACTATCTGCCCAAATGATGCGGGCTTGATTATGGGGCTTGAGGGCTTTGATTTGGCTTTCTTGGGAGGCAAGGCGTTGGGCTATTTCAGTGGGCGCACCTTGTATGACAGGCAGTTTCTCGGCAAAGGTAGGCAAGGCAGGCGTAGGACCTACTGCATACAGCACTATCAAAACACCAAGTATAAGGCACGTGAGGCGGAGTATGTATAAAACTTTTTTCATATCAAGGTACGGCAATGGCTTCAAACACTACAAATATAGACAAAAACAGATATTTTTTGCCAAAGGTAGTTACATTTTTTTTAGTTTCACGATTAAAGGTGTATGTTTGCAAAGTATTTGATACGTCCCATTTTTGGAACAACGTTTGCAATACAGCACAAGACTTATCTTCTCGTACATGAATCCCAACGAATTATTATTCTTTAGTTGTTTCCTACTTTTTATAGCCGCCATGTTGGTGCTTGACTTGGGCGTGCTAAGTGGCAAAAGCCACAAAGTGTCTTTTAGAGAAGCCTCAGCCTGGAGTGTAGTATGGATAATGCTCGCGCTTGGCTTTTATTTTGTCATTCTACAGTATGGCGATAGGATTCATGGGATTGAAAACTACCAAGACTTGAAGAAAAAAGTAGAACGCTATGAAGATAACGAACAAGATAGGCGCAAAATCTTGAACCCTGACGACTTTCAAGGCAGTTTGCAACGCTATCGCGCCAAAATGGGCTTAGAGTTTTTGACGGGCTGGCTACTTGAGTATTCGCTCTCAGTGGATAATATTTTTGTGATTATTTTACTCTTTGCCTCTTTCAGAGTGCGAGAGAAATACTACAAAAAAGTGCTGATGTGGGGTATTTTGGGGGCAGTCGTGATGCGGTTCATCTTTATATTTGTGGGTGCGGCACTTTTGCATCAATTCCATTGGATTATTTATCTGTTTGGTGGTATGCTTATTTATTCGGGTATCAAGATGTTTTTTGATAATGAAGACGAGAAGCCAGACCCCGACAAGCACCCCGTAGTGCGCTTTGTTTCGCGCTATTTCCGCGTGTTTCCGCGCTATGTAGGCTCTTATTTCTTTATCCGCAAAACAGGTAGATTGTTTGCCACACCTCTTTTTGTAGTCGTTTTGATTATTGAGTTTACGGATTTGATATTTGCGGTAGATTCTATTCCTGCTATTTTTGCGGTAACAGAAGACCCTTACATTGTGTTTTTCTCGAATATATTTGCTATCATGGGCTTGCGCTCTATGTTCTTTTTTCTCTCCAATGTGATGCACCTTTTCCACTACTTGAAGACAGGTTTGGCGGTGTTGCTTATATTCATTGGTGTTAAGATGATAGGACATAAGTACATTCTTGAACCGATAGGTTTTCATACTGAACATTCTTTGTACGTCATTTTGGGTATTTTGGTCATAAGCGTAGTAGCCTCTCTGCTCTTTCCGAAGCATCATGACACAGAACATGAGGTAAAAGCACATTAAATCACACACACACGAGTTATTCCTCCCTGCAAAATATCTTTGC
>JAAFJK010000311.1 GCA_013298105.1 Cytophagales bacterium | reverse complement strand
TACCAAAAAAGCCTCAAAAAGCGTACCGCCAAAATAAAATGGCATACCAATTTCGTGGTAAAACGCTATTTTTTTATCAAGACTTGAGGTAACATAAGAAGTTGCCCAGCCCAATTTGATGACATCAATATGCTCACCTGAAGTTTCAATCATGTCTTGCGCTTCGCGCAGGCTCAAGCCCTTGTCCATGACCATAGTAAGTCCTTCATTGCGAGGCTTTGCGGGGCGGGTAGGCAAGTTATTGAGAAAATAATGGTTATGATTCATTGTTTTTTATTTGTTGAATGATTCGAGAAATGGTTTTTTGGGCTTCGGGTTCAGGAAAAAAATCAAATAATATGGTGTGTGCGTCATAGTCCAAATCTATGGCACGTTCGAGTTTATCAATACTTTCATTGAATCTGCCTGTACTGATGTAGTACGCCACCGCGCGGTAGCACAAAAAAGCATCATCTCTGCACTCCTCAATGCCTTCTTCTATGATTTGAAAGGCTTGTTCGAGGTCGCCTTGTTCAAAATAGAGCCAAGACCAATTCAGCCAAAGACGCGGATTTTGTCCAAAGATGGCGTTAGATTTTTCGTAAGCCTCTACCGCGCCCACTGTATTGCCAAGCTGATACTCTGTATCGCCCAAAAGTAGCCAGTATTCCTCATGTTCTGGATTCAGATGCAAGAGCTTACGCAAATAGGTGATAGTTTCGTACCAACGCTCTTGCGCAAAAAGGCAATTCGCAATCCCAAAACAGGCTTCTTCAGAAGTCCTATCCATTCGAAAAGCCTCTTTATAGTTGATGATGGCACTTTCAAAATCTTTTATACGCTCATAGCTTGCCCCAAGACAGCAGAGCAAATAGGTTTCGATGACATCTGTGTATTCAAGGGCTTGAGTATAGTGTATTTGGGCTTGCTTATACTCTGCCAGATTCATGTAGATATGCCCCATTTCTTGGTAGGCAATCGCAAAATCTTTCTGACTGAGGGTAGCATATTCGAGGGCTTGCAATGCCTGCGTGAAGTCATCTAATTTGGTATAAGCCACACCCAAATTATACCAAGCATAAGGCTCAAAAGGGTGTGCATCTGTAAAAGCTGTAAAAAACGCAATGGCTTCTTCCAACTCTCCTACTGTATCGGCACAATCGAGCATCTCATAGACTGCGTGTGAGAGTGTAAAGTCGAGCTTAATCGCTTTTTTATAATACTTGATTGCTTCCCTGTATTGCTGGAGTTGTTGGTGCGAATAGCCTATACGATAATACAGTTCTTCTTTTTCAGTCGATTCAGGGAGGGCTTCTGTCAAAATCAGAATAGACTCGTGGTAGTCGCCATAGCGCATGGCGAGGGTAGCCTTCAATATCAAGACTTCAGAGCCTACAACATAGTCATTTTCAAGTGCTTGGATAGCTATTTTGGCTTCTTGGAGTTGATTGCTATAGAGGAGCATTTGGGCTTTTTCGAATTGCAGTTCTTCAGCAAAAGGATATTGCTCAAGAGCCAATTCGGTAGCGTGGAGGGCTTCTGTATATCTATGTAGGGCTTTATAATGGTCTATGATTTGCTCAAAAGCCTCCAAATCAAAAAAGTATCGGTCGTCTTCGGCAATCATCAATTCATAACGTTGCACGAGTGCGTGGGCATCATATTCTTCTCTCATACGTAGAAATATTTACGAATTAAGATTGGCTGTTTGGGTGTGTCTAATTTCAACAATTATGCGTTATAAAACTCTAATAATCAAGACTTCATAAGCGTAAATCATCAGCTATGGTTCAAAGATAGGTATTTTTTTTCTTTTTTCAAAATATTTTTAAGGGGCTTCAAAATTTATGTTCCCAAAATCAAGTCCTTGCATACACTCGAAGTGTCCTTTGGGGCATTTTGCCTTGCCTGCCTTTGAGCAAGGGCGGCAGGCAAGGTTGAGATTTTCGATAATTTCATAATCCTTGCAATAAGGATACAAGTATTGCGAAAGTGTACTGCCATAAATGCCATAGACTTTCTTCTGGAGGGCGGCGGCTATGTGCGTAAGCCCTGTATCGTGTCCTATCACAAACCTTGCCTGCCCAACTATAGAAGCGGATTGGGCGAGATTGTATTTTCCGCAGAGGTTCAGTATCGGCAGGGCAGGCAAGGCATTTACGAGTTTTTCGCCTTGTTCGGCATCTTCCTTGCCTCCCACAAGGACTATGGGCTTGCCTACCCGCGCCGCAAGTTCTATGAGTTTGGGCAAGGGCAATTTTTTGGTGTATTCACTTGCGCCTATGATTATAGCTACAAAGCCAGTCTGATAAGGGGCAGGCAAGTCGGTGGGCGGTATTTGCGAAGCAGGCGCAATAAAAAATTCCAGTCCTTTGCCATCATCTTGTAGTCCGAGCGGCTTGAGCGTGTCTATGTACCACGTTACGATATGTTTTTTGGGGACGCGGTTGATTTTGAACTTGACTAAAAGCCATTTTTCCCAGCGATATTTATTGTAGGTAAGGCTTTTTACACCAAGTTTCCACTTGAGCCACGCACTCCGCAGGTTCGCGTGCAAATCTATCACGAGGTCATATTGCTCTGCCCTCAAGGGCGCAACAAGGTCTTTCAGATTTTCTTTCAATAAAAATAATTTATCGATATGGGGATTATTTTCAAGTAATAAAGCATAACTCTCTTTAGTAACAAAATGCACTTCTGTGTCAGGCAGTTGCGTCCTCAAAATACGGACTACAGGCGAAGTCCAGACTATATCTCCAATAGAAGAAAATCGAATAATTAAAATTTTCATACGTTTGCAAAATTAAAAAATATTCTTTAACTTTACGCACAAATAATTAACCTTCAATAAACCATTATTTTCCATGCGCAAAATATTCTTCACACTTGTTTGCTTACTTTCCACGCTTAGTGCTTTCGCACAAGGGAATGTAAAAGTAAATGACATCATTTTACCTTCTAAGTATCCACTTGTGGGTTCTCCTGCTCAACTCAAAGGACAAATTAGAAATATGGGTGGTAGCAATATCACTTCATTTCAACTCCATTACACTGTGAATGGTGGTTCTACTGTAAGTGCTTCCATCAATACCTCTATAGGCACAGGTTCTATAGTTACTGTATCACACCCTACTTTTTGGACACCCAGCTCGGCACGTAGCAACGCTATCAAAATGTGGGTAACAGACATCAACGTACAAGGAGGCGCGAACTCATCTGCCTCTAATGGGGAAGCCAACGTAGCAGTTTCTACTGCCAGTCAAGTAGTAGATAAGCACGTACTGATGGAATACTATTCAGGCGAATGGTGTGGCTGGTGTCCTGATGGTGCATTGACTATCTCAAATATCAAAAATGAATTTGGCAGCAAAGTAATAGCAAGTACCATTCACCAAGGCGATTTTATGCAAAATAATAGTGGTACTGCTATGATTAGTGGGTTTGGAATCAATGGCTATCCCAGTGGCACAGTAGATAGAAAAAGCCCTGCTGGTGGTGGTAGTGAGGTTATGAATCGTGGTGATTTCCGTGATGCAGTAGCGGCACAACTTGTCAATACCCCCCAAACACCCATCGGCATTGATATTGAGCATACCTATAACTGCAACACGCGCGAGCTTATTATCAAAGTGAATGCTGATTTTTATACTGTCATACCCGAAAATATGCGTATGTCTTTCTTTGTTCAAGAAGATGTAGTAATAGGACAAGGACAACGCAATTTTTTGAATACGACAGCTGGACATCCCTATCAAGGATTGGGGGACCCCATTCCTAACTACAACCACAAAGATGTGTATCGTGGCACTACAGGAAGCGTTTTTGGAACAGCCATAGGTGCTATCACAACACCACGCAGAGTAAGCCAAATCTATACTTTTGTTGTGCCTGCCACAGGTTTTGATTTGAATAGACTTTATATTGTGGGCGTGGTATCAAAAGATGGCACTACAGCAGGACAGCGCGAAGTATTCAACGTGCGCCGCGTAAAAGTAGATGCAAGTAAGCATATGTTGAGCTTCTTTGACAAAGGCGACTCTTATGTGAATAAAACTGTAACTATTCCTTTCACTACTGCAGGTTGCCCTACAGACCCTACAGTTACGGTTTCTTCTTCGAATACAGCTGTACTTGGCAGTTCAAACTTTGTAGTTTCTGGTACAGGCTTGAATCGTGTGCTTACCATCAATACAGGCACTACCACAGGCATTACAAATGTTACTGTAACTTCTACTTCAGGCGCGACAGTAATTAGCCGTACTTTCCAGTATATCGTCCAAGACCAAACTACTTCAGTAGAAGACCAAGATATTTTTGCAGAGGTAAAAGTATATCCCAATCCTTCTAATCGTTTTGTGGAAGTTGATTTGGCAGGCTTGAATGCCCAAAAAATTCAATTCTCTGTACTTGATTTGCAAGGTAAATCTCAAACTATCTCAAAACCTACTATCCAAGACAATAGAGCCACATTGGATTTGAAAGGCTTGAAATCAGGTATGTATTTGCTTGAAATCTCTAACGAAAAAGGCAAAGCCATTCGTAAGATAATAAAAGAATAAGTGGACTTCAAAACCTGATAAAAATAAATACCCTGGGCATACGCTTGGGGTATTTGTTTAACGGGCATTAAACAATAAATGCTAAAAGTATAGCTTTTGCACATAAACAATAAATGCTAAAAGTATAGCTTTTGCACATAAACAATAAATGCTAAAAGCATAGCTTTTAGCATTTACGAAACCTAACTAATCAAAAACTTACAATTATGAAAACCTGACTATAAAACACGCTAAACGCGCTTTTTGTTTTGCAAAATTGCTACTTTTTTTTGAAACTATAATAGGTGTACGTACTGTTTTGGCTCAGTGTTGTAATAAATAAAAATTATAAAATTAAATAAAACACCTGAAAACGCCTAAAAAACTATTTTTTAAGATATATTTACCCTCTTTTTTTTTGCTTACTTGTGTAAGTTTTTTTTATTTTTATGAAGCTAAATACACGCACGCTGGGTAATTCAGGGCAAAATATAGTGATTTTGCACGGATTACTTGGTTCTTCTGACAACTGGTACTCACTTGCCAAGCAACTCGCTGAACAGCATCAAGTCTTTTTACTTGACCAACGCAATCATGGACTTTCAGGGTGGAGTGATGACTGGAATTATGAAGTGATGGTACAAGACTTGCACGAATTTATCACAGAAAACGCCCTGCAAAGCATTGTCCTCATAGGTCATTCTATGGGAGGCAAAGTGGCAATGCTTTATGCAGGTAAGTACCCTGAGAGGCTCTCCAAACTTGTAATAGTGGATATCGCGCCTCGACACTATCCTCCTCATCATCAGCAAATTTTAGAAGGCTTGCAAAGTATTGACCTTGCCTCCCTCACTTCGCGCCAAGAAGCTGATACACAACTTGCCTACCACATAACGGCACTTGATACACGCCAATTTTTACTAAAAAACCTGTATAGAAAGCCCGATAACAGTTTTGGCTGGCGTATGAATCTTGAGGTCATTGTGAACAATATAGAGGAGGTAGGCAAGGCATTTCCAGCCAATTTGCAGTACGCAGGCAAGACTATTTTTATAAGAGGCGAAAAATCAGGCTACATCACAGCTACAGACGAGCCTGAAATCAAAGGCTTTTTTCCTGAAGCTACTCTTGCCACTGTAGAGGGTGCGGGGCATTGGGTACAAGCTGAACAACCCCAACGATTTATGGACGTGCTTTTGGAGTTTTTACAAGAACAAACCTTGCCTACCAACATATAAGGAACGAGTAGAAAATAACTTGCTAATTTTGTTAATCTTTTGCGCTTATACTTTGTTGCAATATTCATTACAAAACACCGCTTTGCGCTTCTATTGCGCCTCGTCTAAGCCCAAAATACCGCACAAAATCTTTATCACTTTATTTTCTACTCGTTCCTAAAATAAAAAAGCTGTCCTTTCGGACAGCTTTTTTATTTTAATTCAAACTTTTTATTTCAAACTTCGTGCCTCAGCTTATTCTACTATGATTTTCTTAGTAGCTTTTCCTTTAGCCGAATCAATCAGTAAGAAATACATACCTTTTGCCAAACCTGTAGCTTTGATTTCAAAGTTTTGTTCGTTTTCGCCTTTGGTTACGAATACTTCTTTGCCTGTACTATTCAAGATAGTAAACGTAACTGTTTTTTGTATTTCAGGCATTGCTACTTTGAATTTGCCATCACGTGAAGGGTTCGGAGATACTGTAATGCTACTGCTGAATGTATTGCGCTCAAGCGAAGTTACGACAGTGCTTCGTACATTAGAGGGAGGCGAAACTGTACCAAATGGATTGACTGCAATCACGCGGTAGTGGTAAGTAGTGCCGAGTACCAACTGATTTGGAGCAGGGGGGTTGTCTTCATAAGAAGTTGTAGTAGATGTCCCCACTTGTGCAAAGCCACTTGTGCCTGTCAGTGAACGCTCTATGCGATAACTTGCCGCACCTACAACAGCACTCCAGCTGATAGTATTGCGCAAGCCTGTAGCCGCATTGGTAACAGTATTCAATACAGGTGCTGCAGTAGCTACATTTATGATAGAAGCAGAGGCTTCGTTTGAGTTGGCTTCTAAGCTAAAACCATTTACGGCTATCACACGATAGAAGTAAGTTGTATTGAAAGCAAGTGTAGCCTGATTATCGGTATAAGTAGTACCTGTGATACCTGTAGCGCCCGGTACATCTGCAAAACCTGTTGCAGTAGTAAGACTGCGTTGTACTTTATAGCTTACCGCATTGCTTGAGGCTGTCCAATTCAATACGATTTGCTTCAGCGTAGTAGAAGCTGTAGCTGTAAGTGCAGTAGCAGGATTGGGTGCTGTAGCTACTATGGTAGCATTGGCAGTAGCGGCGGCAGATATAAGGGCAGGCAAGCTAAATGCTTTTACCTCATAGTAATATACTGTGGGGCTTAACTGCAAAGCGGCATCACTGTCTGTATAAGAAGTAGTGGTGTGGTTCGTTACAAGGTCTGTAAAAGGTCCAGCCGCTGAGGTAGAACGCGCTACGCGGTAGCCTGTTGCACCTGCAGGTGCAGTCCAAGACAATGTAATTGCTTTGGTGGTGGTAGATGGCGTGGCTGTAAGTGCAATAGGTGCGGCAGGGGGTTGTGGCACAGTAATAGCCACATCATCAATCAATACAAAAGAAGGATTAGGGTTTTGTTGTGTTGCGGCTGGATTTATTCCGCTATAGTGATTAAACGCTATAAAGTAATTTCCATCAGCAGGCACTGTGAATGTTGTTAATCCTGCATTTGCATACACCCCTGCACTTGTAAGGGCTGGGAAGTCTTTAATAGTTGAAACTATATTTCCAGCAGGTACAGCCGTACCTGCTGTAGTAGGCAAGGCGGCATTGAGTATTACTACTTTGAATTTTTCTACAAAAGCAGTCGTGCGATATTTGAAATCAATCGCATATACCTGCCCTGCTTTGAGTTTCAAACAACCTGTAGAAGCCCAAGAATTAGTGGCTTCTATACCACTTAGTCCAGCTAAAAAGCGTGTACCACTTGAAGCAAGTCCAGCAGTTGTGTTGTAGAAAATATCTCCTGAGTTTGCAGTGTTTGCCGCATCTAAAAAGCTCCATGCAAGGTCTACTGTATTAGCAATATCAAAATTTTCTGTGTAGCTTGCATTATTTGCTGTCAAATCACGTGAACCATTGCGATATTGAACCTTTATAGTGTCATTCAAGCGATTGGGGTCATTCACAGAACCTGAGTATATCTCTACTTGATAGAATTGGTTTAGGCTCATATCCACGTTTACTGTAGCAGTAAGGTCAGCTTCTGCGCCTGCATTGATGGCAGTGGTACCCGATGCTACTGTAGCTTCAGCTTGTATGATAGCATTGGCAGAGTTGCGTACACGGTATTTGAAAGTAAAATCTTGAGTATTGATAGCTTGTGTACCATTATTAAAGACTTTTACTGTGATGGGTACGTTATTTGAATATCCTGTGCAGGCATTGAGCGTAGCAAAAGTAGGAGATACACTTCTGATACCCAAATCCGTATTAGGCACAGAAAGCACGTTGAAGTTGTCTACACACGCGCCTGCAAGTGCCGTAGTTGGAAATCCAGCAGGTAAAACATCACTTGTTTGTCTAAATCCAAAATAATGCGTACCTGTAACAGTAGGCGTAAAGTCCATAGTTACTGTAGCAAATGCTGTATTGGTGATTGTTTCGTCTCCAGCGGGTGCGCCTGTAGGTAAAAGCTGGGTGCCTGCCAATAAATTAGCTTCGTTGGCTGTACCTGTGGCGGCTACATAGAGGCGGAGTTTTTCGTCAGAAGTAGCTACTGCAGGATTAGAGGAGTTAAGTTTTATCCTTGCATAGCTGATACGATAAGTCTGCCCTGCTACTAAATCAAAACAATTACTGAACAACCAGTGGTTGTTAGCCGCAGTTGCACTTCTTTGACAAAAAGTAGCTTGATTGGGAGTTGTACCTGTAAAATTAACTATCTGCCAGCCTGAAGTATTGCCTTGTACGGGTGCGGGATTAGGTACCCAGCCCACTGTGGCAGGGTTTGTCAAACCTGTAAAACCTTGAAAAAAGTTTTGCCCTTGTGTGGTTAGGTTAGCGCGTGGATTAAAACGTGCCAGTGTACTCACATCATTGCTTGGAATGGCATCACCAGTAAGTACTGCAGTAGCTGTAACTGTATATAGACCTCCTGTTGTCAAATCTCCTGTTACATCTGTAGAATCTGTAGCATTCGAAGCAAGTGCAGTAGTGCGTGTATAAGTACCAGAATTGACGGTTACATTGGGGGTGGCACTTCTTACGATTGTCCAGTTTATAGTGAAGTTACTTTGTGAAGCAGAGCCTTGATTTTTAAATTTAATCTTGAAGGAATTATTGGCAGTATAAGATGCACAAGATGCCACAGTAGCTGTAGTGCTGATGCTGGTAATCGCTATGTCATTTACAGGAACTGTCATATTTTGTACACTTACATCATCAACTACCAAAAAGAACATATCTGCATCACTTTCTGCTTTGAAAGCCATGTAAAAAGTACCTGCCGCAGCGGGTGTGAACATAATACTGTCTTTTTGATACGCAGGATTTATGACGTTTGGATAGTCTTTTACGGGAGCAGAAGCTGGTACACCCGCTATAGCATTGGCAGGCGTGTTATTGCTTGTTACCATAGCTTTCATTTTTTCAGGAATAGTAGCACCCGCACTACGGTAGTAGTAAATAAATTTGTATTGTGAGCCTGCCGCGAGCTGAAGTGCGGGAGAGAATGCCCAGTCGTTGGCGGCATTTGTTCCATTAAATTCATATCCTAAACACTTACCTGTACCACCACGCGCTACATTGGCGGGAGTTTGGATTTGGCAGGGAATACCAACTAAGTTCCAGCGACCATTGCCTGCCTGAGGGCAGTTCGTAGCTCCATCAGTGTTAAGATCAAATTGTACCCATTGTGTAGAAGCCAAATCTGCCCCATCAAAATTTTGGGAATACAATGCACCTGGTGCAGTAAGATTCACTTGCGCTTGACTGGCTGTAGTCAAACCCAAGCAAAGCGAGAAAGCCAATAAAAGTGCTTGGCTTGTTCCCCACGTTCGATGGAGAAATTTGTTAAAATGTATCATAGATAATTGAGATAAAGTGTTTAGATTTTTAGGATTAAACGTAGCAAAGTTAGGAAAAAAAAGCGAAATCAAAAATTTTTTATGGGCTTTTAACGAAAAGTTTTTATATTCGCTTGATGAAAACCCAAAAAGACTGTACTTTTCGCAAAAATGAACGCCTTTGCCACAAGCAAAGCATCGAAACGCTATTCAAAAAAGGCGACCATGTATTCCTGTATCCCTTCAAATTGATGTTCAAGCATTGGGATATACCCTCAAACTTGCCTACCCAAGTCGTCATATCTGTATCAAAGCGGAGCTTTAAATTGGCTACCGACCGCAACCTCATAAAAAGACGACTCAGAGAAATCTACAGGACGCACAAAGACTTATTTTCAGTGGAGCATCTCGCTATCATATATGTAGCAAAAGAAAAAATAGATTACAACACATTGCAAAAAAAGTTTGTGCAAGTAAGTAAAAAAATCCAATGAAGTTTGAGGTAAGCCATTGTTTGTGTCCCACAAACAACCTCAAAACTTAAAATTATACGTAATCGCAGGCAAGATAGGGAAAAGCGAAACCAAACGCGGTGTGAAAGACGTAATTTGCTCATTCTCGTCTTGTTGCTCCTCAAAATAAATAAAAAATGGATTCCTACGGCTGTACGCATTGTAGATACTGAAAGTCAAATCGCGCTCGTGGGCAGGATTCTTGGTCTTAAGTTTCCAAACCAACCCCAAATCCAAACGGTGTGTAGGGGGCATCTGATAGTCGTTTCGGTTCGTGAAAAGTGGTACAGTCGTGATGCCTCTGTTCGGGGTAAAGTTCTGAAAAGCGTACCTGCCTGTAGCTATAGATACAAAATTGCCTGTCCCAAAAATCCACGTCCCACTCAAACTCAGGCGCGGAGAAAGTTTGTGCATGATGACCACCGAAGCGTCATGCCTCCTATCAAAGCGGGGCAGGAAAGGTTTGCCTCCATTGATAGCATCAAATTGCCTCCAAGACCACGAGAGCGTGTAACCTATCCAGCCTGTGGTCTTGCCTACCTTTTTTTCCAAATACCACTCCACCCCGTATGCCCAGCCACGCCCACGCACAAACTCATCTTCAAGGGCAGGATTGGCAAATATCTGTGCGCCATCTCTGAAATCTACAGCATCATGTAGCCATTTGTAATAGCCCTCTATGGAGAAGAAGAAACGTTCTTTGAAAAGGGTTTGATGAATCCCAAGCGCAATTTGGTCTGAAGATTGTGGCTTCACATTGCGGGTACTCGGATACCAGATGTCGGTAGGCAAGGACGCACTACTGAGCGTTACGAGGTGCAGGTATTGATACATACGCGCATAGCTTGCTTTGATGGCTGTACGATTGCCTACTTTCCAGTTCGTAGAAAGACGTGGCTCTATGCCTGTGTAATTTTTGCCTTTTGAGAAAAAGCTCGAAACCCTTGCGCCCAAAAGCATCTCAAAGCGCGAACCAAAACGAATGTTATCTGAAAAATATGCCGCGCTCTCTATGCCTTCTATCAGTTGTCCGATTTTTAAATTCGTAAAATCCGTAGAAAAACTAAAATTGCCTACCGAAAATCTATGATAAATGCCCGTAAATCCAAACTGTATTTGATGTTGTGCATTCGGATTGTATTCCCAATCTTGCGTAAAGCCTTGGTCAGAAATACTTGAACCTAAGCTGAAGTTATTTTCGCCAAATTGGTTATTTATCCTATAGTTATAGCCTGAAAGATAATAAGCATTGCTCATGCTTAATTTATCATTAAATGCGTGCCGCCACGTCAGCGTAGCACTTCGGTTGCCCCATGCGAACTTTGCCCCAAAACTTTCGCCCCTGAACTTAAAAAAATCATCTCCATAATAGCCTGTAAGCGAAATGCTATTTTTTTTGTCTAACACAAAGTCGAGGCGTGTATTCAAGTCGTAAAAATAATAATCTGGGATTTGGTCAAAGTCAGGATTATTTTTATTTAAGCGGTTGATGCCTCGTGTGAATACATCGGCATACGTGCGCCTGCCCGAAATGGTAAAAGCAGACTTGTTTTTTTGGA
>JAAFJK010000201.1 GCA_013298105.1 Cytophagales bacterium | reverse complement strand
TAGAAGCGCAAAGCGGTGTTTTGTAATGAATATTGCAACGAAGTATAAGCGTAAAAGATAAGCAAAAATGTCCAAGTTATTTTTTACTCGTTCCTTACAAGATTTTGGCGTGGGTATTTTTCCTAATACTCTGCTTTGGATTGCATTACAGGTCTTACCTGCCCGCGTGGTAGGCAAGTTGTAATATTGCTAAAAATACTGCGACCTACAGCCAAACCAAAACCCATATATCCATGAAACAAGAAGATTTTTTTAATTCGAACTTATTTAAATTTGCTTTGCCGATAGTCATGTTTGCAAGTGTCTTGAAACTTTTTGAAGCAGGCTATCACACAGGGCAATGGCTCTATCGTATTCTTCACTAATTACAGCCTTGCCTGCCCACGTGGTAGGCAAGGTTTTTTCAATTTTAATTTTATGTGTGAACCCTTAGATTCGTAATTGCTCCTAAAAAAGAGTTTGCATCATACGCCATTTTTACTACAAAGATACAGCCTCGATGGGGCAAATCGTACAACACATGACTTTGGTTAAGATAGTATTTTGACAATACTTTACTTATCAAATAGTTACAAAACGTAAATCTTAAAACGTAAATATTCCTCATGCACGTTTCTATCATCATACCTACCTACAATGGCGCACACAAAATCGTTCGGGCTTTGGAGGCAGTTCGTCAGCAGGGCAGGCAAGGCTTTGAGGTCATAGTAGTCATAGATGGCTCTACAGACGATACTGAAGCAGTCATTCGCAGGCAAGGCACAGGGCTTGAAAATTTACGCATCATAGTACAAAAAAATGGCGGACGCTCCATTTCGCGTAATCATGGCGCAAAAATAGCTCAAGGCGAATTGCTTATTTTTTTAGATGATGATATGCGCCCCACTGCCGATTGGCTACAGACACACCTTGCCAAACAAACACAACACCCAAACACAATACAAGTGGGCGGACAGTTAGAAGATTTTGCGGTCATTCAGACTGATTTTCAGCATTATAAGGCACAACTAAGCCGTAAATGGAGCGCGGAAGTACCACAAAAAGAACCGCTCCAAAAACACAATTTGTTCCTGACTGCCGCCAATTTTTCTATCTCCAAAGCCTTATTTTTTCAGTTAGGCGGTTTTGACGAGCGATTGACTGATGCGGAAGACTTCGACTTGGGTGTGCGGGCTTTTCAGCAAGGCATACCTATTTATTTTGACAAAGACAACATAGCATGGCATGACGACTTTATTACTTGCCAAAGCTACATCAAGCGATTGAAGCAATACGCCCAAGCCCATCAAAAACTCCTCGCATTGAATCCTGAAACGTATGCTTCCTACCCCCAATATCAACCACAAAGCATGAGTTTTACAAAAAAAGTAGTCTATAGTTTTTTTCGGGCGGGTTATTGGGTGTGGCTCATAGACCGCATGAATGTACTAAAAATCTTGCCTGCCCGCCTCCGCTATAAGCTCTATGACATCATCACTTATGCGCATACAAAATAAAACAAAGCCGTTTATTTCCAACGTTGTCATTGGGAATAAACGGCTTTATGATAGTTTTTTTGGATAGCGGTTGTTAAAATGAACCTTATTTCATGATAGGCTTCCACATATCAAGCCATTTTTTGGTAAGGTCGGTAGCGTAAGTAGTCGTAAACATTTCAGTAAAGTTTACAGGCTTGCCTACGTTTTCGATAGCGTATCCCGCTATGTTTTTTACGTTTTCTTGCAATTTTTCTACGTTTGCCATCAAGATTTCGTTCAATTCCTTCATGTCTTTTGCCTTGATGGTAGTGCGGAGTGCTTCAAACCACTCTTTGCCAAACGTTTGTTGTGCTTTTACTACTTCTTGTACGACTTCAGGCGTTTTTTCAAAACCTGTTTGGTTTTTGATAGTTTCTGTCAAGCTCTCAAGGTTGGCTTGTTGTTTTTCCAAAAACTCGGCTACAAAAGTGCGGGCTTTTTCTACTGTTTCAGTAGCGTTGAGTGAGTCAGTAAATTTTTTCGCGTTGTCTGCGAAAGTATCTACGAATTTGCTTTGCGCTTCAAAGAGGAAGTCGAAAGCGGATTTTGCTGTATTTTCCATTTTTTTATAAAAGGTTTGGGTTGTTTCGAGGATTTCAGTATTTTGTGTTTCGGTTTGTGCTTGTGCAGGTGCGTTTTGTTCTTGTACTACTGAAGTAGCACTTGCGCCTACGCCAGCTTGTGCTTTTGCTGTGGGTTTTCTTGTACTTTTCATAGATTTGTTTATGCTGTTATTGTTGGTGCAAAGATAGGTACAGTATAACAATTCTCATGCATAAAGTTATAAATATTTTGTTATTTTTTTTGAAAATCGTTTGAATTTAATAATTTACCAAATTAAAATTGCACTTTTCAAAGATTTTTTAACGCAAAAATATATTTAGGCATTAAAGCCTAATTGGTATTTTTTTGAGAGGGCTGTATTTTCAAATATATCTACAGCTATTCACAGCAAAATGCAATTCGGGATTTAGAAAAGTAGGTTCTTCGAAAGTTATTACGGAGAAAAAACTGTAGCACAGGCTTCCAGCCTGTTTATGACTTGAAAACGACAGGCGAGAAGCCTGTGCTACAGCCTATTTCGTAATAACCTTTGAAGAACCGAAAAGTATATTAGGAATGAAAATAAAATAACATCATAATTTCACACACGCGAAGCCACGCTGTAAGCGTCTGTTGGTATTGCCTAACCGCGTAAAAGCTCGATAACAGACGCTTACAGCGTGGCTAAATATGCTCAAGTTATTTTTTACTCGTTCCTGAAGGTATTTTTAACCCTCCTCCATTTGAAAAAAGGCAGGGTTGAAACATCAAAAACAGCACCTTCGCAAGAAATGTAAATAAGAAATCAGAAAAAAAATGAGTAGTAATGTTTGGTAATGAAATTATAAGGTACTAAGTTAGAGGTATATTTCATAACTGCTAAAAAGTGGCTTACACTTTTTGTGGAGAGGCAATACAGCGCACCTTGTCATTGTTCGCTTTGCTCACAATGACAAACTCGATACTTCCACAAAAATTGTCAGACAACCCAAAATAGCTAAAATGTAACACAAATTAATTTATATCATTATCAAAATATGACCAACAAAGACATTGTTATTCAGACAACTGTTTCATTCG
>JAAFJK010000114.1 GCA_013298105.1 Cytophagales bacterium | reverse complement strand
ATTAGAAAATAAATATTTTAGGAAACCCATTGAAACTACCTTTTCACAAGTAACCTATAATTTCCCTAAGAAAATACACGCAGTTACCTCAGATGGCTTCTTATTGAAGCTATTAATTGCAATTATCACATTAATATTACATAAGTATCTCAGGCTTTAAAAAAACATTCAATAATTCAATCTTACGCAACTCACGTTAATAGACTTCTTGCGAAAGTATTTTTAACCCTTCTCCATTTGGAGAAGGGCAGGGTTGAGGTATCAAAAACAGCACTTTCGCAAGAAGTCTATTGATTATAGCAACGAAACATAAGCGCAAAAGATGAACAAAATTAACAAGTTGTTTTTTACTCGTTCCTAAGTTTCCTAAAGTTTTTTAAGCAAAAGTAATAAAAAAAATGGATTTGTGTATCTTTGCACAAAAAAACCAACGTATGATAGTCGTAACAGGCGCGGCAGGCTTCATAGGAAGTTGTCTTATCCAAAAACTGAACCAAGAAGGCTTCAAGTATATCATCGCAGTAGATGACTTTAGCCACCAATCCAAAGCACCCAATCTGGCAGACAAGCACATCAAAGAGTATGTACCTCGCGCCTATTTTTTTGAATGGCTTGAGCGCGAAGCGCAAGCAGTCGAGTTTATCTTTCATATTGGAGCGCGTACAGATACGACCGAGTTCAACACTGAAATCTTTGACGAACTGAACTTACACTATACCCAACAAGTCTGGAAAGCCTGTGTAGCCCATCAAATCCCAATGGTATATGCCTCCTCTGCCGCTACGTATGGGGCAGGCGAGCAGGGTTATGACGACAACGAAAACGCCATTCCCGCCCTAAAACCCCTGAATCCTTATGGGCAATCAAAACAAGATTTTGATGTTTGGGCATTGGCACAACCCGAAAAGCCTTTCTTTTGGGCAGGACTAAAGTTTTTCAATGTCTATGGTCCGAATGAATACCACAAAGGGCGCATGGCTTCTGTTATTTTTCATTCCTTCAATCAAATCAAAGCCACAGGTGGTATGAAGCTCTTTAAGTCGCACCGCCCAGACTTTGCAGATGGCGCACAGATGCGCGACTTCGTATATGTGAAAGATGTGATAGAAGTATGCTATTTTTTGATGCGCCACAGGCGCGATTCAGGGATTTACAACTTGGGGAGCGGGCAGGCAAGGACTTTTCTTGACCTTACTTGCGCCACTTTCAAGGCTATGGACTTGCCTGCCCAAATATCATTCATAGATACCCCTGTAGATATACGCGACACCTACCAATACTTCACAGAGGCAAATATGCAAAAATTACTTCAAATCGGCTACCAAAAACCTTTTCATACACTGGAAGAAGGCGTGGAGGATTATGTCCGCAATTATTTGAGTGCACATCTGTATTTTTAGGAACGAGATTTTGTAAAGATTTGATAACTGAATATTTATAAAGGCTTTGCAAACTTTACTTTTATGCTGAGTATATTTGCAAAATAGTCCCCATGATATGAAAAAAACAGTCTATATACTCTTAGTTCTTTCTTTGATGCCTTTTCAAGCAAAGGCTTGGGGCTTCTTTGGGCATCAACGCATCAATCGCTTGGCGGTCTTTACGCTTCCCCCCGAGATGTTGAGGTTTTATAAATTTTATATAGGCTACATTACCGAAAACTCCGTAAACCCCGATAAGCGGAGGTATGCCGTAAAAGGAGAAGCCCCCCGACACTATATAGATGTGGATATATACGATAAGCACTACAAAGACAGTGCGGTCTATAAACTTCCCCGCTATTGGAATGAAGCAGTCGAAAAATTTACAGAAGACACGCTCATGGCGTATGGCATTGTGCCTTGGCAAATTTTCAGAATGAAAAACCAACTTGTAAAAGCCTTTGAGAAAAAAGATGTAGCCGCCATTTTGCGAATCTCGGCAGACCTTGGACACTACATAGGCGATGCCAATGTGCCTTTGCATACTACCGAAAACTACAACGGACAACTCACAGGACAGACTGGGATTCATGGCTTTTGGGAATCACGTTTGCCAGAACTTTTTTCAGACGACTACGAGCTGTGGGTGGGGCAGGCAAGTTATTTAGAAAAACCCCAAATAACCGCTTGGGAGGCAGTTATCAGGGCGCATACTGCCCTTGATTCGGTCTTACGCTTTGAGCGTGAACTCTCTGCTTCTTTCCCAGAAGATAAAAAATATGCTTACGAAGTCCGCAACAGAGTCAATATGCGCACTTATTCAGTAGATTTTTCACGTGCTTACCATGATAGGCTCGCAGGGCAGGTAGAAAGGCGCATGAAAGCAGCTATCAAAATGGTGGGTGATTTTTGGTACACTGCTTGGGTAGATGCAGGCAAGCCTGATTTGAGAGATTTGCTCGATAAAAAGTATGAGGAAGACCCCATGCTAAAGCTTGACCTTGACAATCCTAACCCAGACCCAACAAACCAAAAATCACGCCCTCATGAGGGCGATACAGGCAAAGAAAAACCTACTTCGCCTAAAGAACTTCGAGCCTCACTGATGCAAAGAAGAAATGAAAGTAGGTAAAGAGGCGCGTGTTACCACGCGCCTCTTTAGTGGTCAGTCTTAGTTAAATATTCGTTTTTTTCGGTTGTCAATCCGAAAAAAAGACCGCGAACAAATAAGAAAGACTGACCATTAGGACATTTAACGAATAAAGAAAGTTTTACTTTCTACGTTACCTTCTTTTTCGGTAGTTTTTGTCCACATACTTTTGTCGTTTAGGACTATCCAACGGCGTTCTTCGGCTCTGTAGTGCCAATCTTTATCTACTTGATAGTGGATTTGCATACCTACGCCCTCGATGATATTCAGGATTTCGTGGTCGTGTCCATTGAACTCATCATAGTCAGTATAGGCTTTCTGCCCCATTTCAGAATACAGATGATTCAACTCAAGCAACATATCATTCAGCTTTTTATCCATTTCTAAGGCGTGCAAGCCTATTTTCTGAACTTCACGAATCATAATAGGATAGCCATGCGAAGGATAGCTTGAGTTCAGGTGCGTACTGATATGCTCTGCTTTTGCTTCATCTTCCATGTGGTAGGCAAGTATATCTTTGCAGATTTTGATAGAAAGTGAGCTTGCCCTATCTACCGCACCCACTACGAGCGGGTGTACATATTTGTAGAGGTCGCTGTAAGGATTGCCATCTTTTTCCTTGCCTTCCTTGTTCCAGAGTTTGATAACACGCGCGAGTTCGTCTTGGCTTACGCTTACGAGGGCATTGTTTTTATCTACAGGAGAGAGGTCGTGCGTAAGCGAAGTATCTACCGCGCTGAGGTAGGCAAGGCTTCCCATGTGGATTTCGTTTGCGCCCAGCACCATCATAGTAGCGGCAGAGGCACACTCGAGCGGTACAACCGCCGTAAGGTAGTCTGTATGTTTGCGTAAAAGATTCACTATGCGCAGGGAGGCTTTGCCATCGCCTCCGCTTGATTTTATGAACAAGAATATTTTTTCTTGTTTTGGGAGTTCTTGCAATATTTCATTGAAAGTTACCACATCATTTTGGCAGATAGAGCCATTGACAGAGTTCCAATAACAAATCAACTTGCCTCCCAAATACGCTTCTATCTTGGCTATTTGGGCTTGAGTACTGGCAAACAATACAGGCGGTTTGATGATTTCGATGTCTTCTTTTGCGGGTTTACGAGGCATATTTTGGGGGTGGAAGGGTTTGCGGGGTTAGGGTTTACGGGTTTACAGGGTTAGGGTTTTACGGGTTTACAGGGTTAGGGTTTACGGGTTTACAGGGTTAGGGTTTA
>JAAFJK010000529.1 GCA_013298105.1 Cytophagales bacterium | reverse complement strand
CGGTATGAATGGACTCGAAGTCCTTGCCCAAATCAAACAGCAGAAGCCAAATACGCCTGTCATTATGATTACCAAAAGCGAGGAGGAGCATATCATGGAAGAAGCTATTGGGGCAAAAATAGCCGACTACCTTATCAAACCACTGAATCCTAACCAGATATTGCTCTCTGTCAAAAAAATCCTTGACAACAAACGCCTCGTGTCTGAAAAAACTACCCAAAGCTACAGACAAGATTTTCGCACGCTCATGATGGAAATGAATGAGCGCATGGACTTTGAGGAATGGGTGGAGATTTACAAAAAATTGATTTTTTGGGAACTCGAGATAGAGGGAACAGAAAGCAAGGACATGGAGGAGATTTTTGAAACCCAAAAAGCAGAGGCAAACGTAAACTTTACCAAATTCATAGACGAAAACTATGAAGATTGGTTGAATGACCCCAATATCGAGCGACCTGTGATGTCTTATAACTTACTGCGCAAAAAGGTCTTTCCACTTTTGAAAAATCCTGAGCCTGTTTTTTTTATACTCATCGACAATCTGCGCTATGACCAATGGCGCATCATAGAGCCTCTTTTGCAAGATTATTTCCAAGTATTGGAGGAAAGTGCGTATTATTCTATCTTGCCTACCACGACCGCCTACGCCCGAAATTCCATTTTCGCGGGTATGATGCCTGCAGATATGGCAAAGCACCACAGCGATATTTGGGTGCAAGAAGATGACGAAGAAGGCAAAAACTTGAATGAGGAGGAGTTTTTGAGGCGTAATTTGCAGAAGCAAAAGATTCAAGCCAAAATATCCTATCACAAGATTATCACACAACAACAAGGCAAAAACTTGGTGGAAAGTGTCGACAATTTGATGAAAAATCAACTGAACGCGATTGTGTTCAACTTTGTGGATATGCTTTCTCACGCACGTACAGACATCAGTATGATTCGTGAACTTATGCCCGACAATGCGGCTTATCGTTCGCTTACCAAAAGCTGGTTTATGCACTCGCCTCTGCTGGATTTGCTCAAAAAACTAAGCGAGCGCAAAGTGCAAGTAGTCATCACGACAGACCATGGGACTATCTGCGTGAAGCGTCCTTTCAAAATCATAGGCGACCGCAATGTGAATACCAATCTGCGGTACAAGCAAGGCAAAAACCTAAACTATGAGGACGACAATATTTTAGAAGCCCCTAAGCCTGAGCGTTTTCATTTGCCCAAATTGAATGTATCGACTTCGTATGTGTTTGCGGTAGAAGATTATTTCTTTGCGTATCCGAATAATTTTAACTATTATGTGAATTATTACAAAGATACGTTTCAGCATGGTGGACTTTCGCTGGAAGAAATGATTATTCCTTTTGCACTTTTGAAGCCGAAAGGATAGTAGATTTTGGATTTCAGGTTTACGATTTACGCTAATTTTTAGGCGTAAATCGTAAATCTAAAATTGTAAATCTCCTTAAGCGTTCAAAGCCTTTACTCCAGGGAGTTCGCGCCCTTCAAAATACTCAAGCAATGCGCCTCCACCTGTAGAAACATACGAAACAGCTTCTCCAAAACCTAAACTATTGACAGCCGCTGCTGAGTCGCCTCCGCCTATGAGCGAAAAACCGCCATTTTTGGTAGCCTCTACTACAGCTTTGGCGACTTCTATAGTGCCGTTGGCAAAATTAGTCATCTCAAATACACCTGCGGGTCCGTTCCAAAGGATAGTTTTAGAGTTTTTGATGACTTCAGCAAACTTGCCTACCGCTTTGGGACCTATATCCAAGCCCATGTAGTCAGCAGGAATGTGCATATTATCTACTATTTGGGTGTTTGCATCATTGCTGAAAGCATCTGCGGCTATAGAGTCTTCGGGTAATATCAAATTTACGCCTTTTGCTTTTGCCTTTTCAATCAAACTGAGGGCAAGGTCGAGTTTATCGGCTTCTACCAAAGATTTGCCAATCTCTCCTCCCTGTGCTTTGAAAAAAGTATAAGCCATGCCGCCGCCTATCAGCAAGTTATCTACACGCTCAAGGAGTTGCTCAATGACCAATATTTTGTCCGATATTTTTGCGCCTCCCATGATGGCTGTAAAAGGTTTTTCTGCCTTTTCCAATACCTTTTGGGCATTTTCAAGCTCTGCCTGCATCACATAGCCTGCACACTTATCTGCAAAAAATTCGGCAATGATAGAAGTAGAAGCGTGGGCGCGGTGGGCTGTGCCAAAGGCATCATTCATATACATATCGCCCAATTTTGAAAGTTTTTCGGCAAAATCGCGGTCGCCTTTTTCCTCTTCTTTGTAGAACCTCAAATTTTCGAGCAAAAGCACCTCGCCTGCCTGCATAGCGGAGGCAAGTTGTATGGCATCTTCGCCTATACAATCGGTAGCAAAATGCACTTTCGCGCCTGTACGGGAGGCAAGGTCAGCTACAAGATGTTTGAGAGAAAATTTTTCCTCAAAGCCTCCTTTTGGTCTGCCCAAATGCGACATCAAGATAGGTTTTCCACCTTCTTGCAAGATTTTGGCAATGGTAGGCAAGGCGGCATCTATGCGTGTAAAATCCGTGATTTTGTACGCGCCATCGAGCGGCACATTGAAGTCCACACGCACAAGCACGCGCTTGCCTGCGAAGTTATAATCGTTGATAGTTTTCATGATTTTTTTTTGCAAAGATACAGATTTTACACTTAATTTTGAAAATCTTTTTTTGGCTACTTCTGCGGTTGCCAAATCCAGCCATGGTCTTTGTGCCAATAGCCTATGCGGTCGTTTAGCTCTACCCTGAAGATGCCTCTGCCCATGTCTATTACGCGCTCATAGATAGGCTCAAGCAAGATTTTTCCTTGCCTATCAGCCACACCATACAAGTTGTAGATAGCGACAGGGATTCTATTTTCGTTCAACTCTCCCAAGTAGCCATATTTGGGAGAACTGTACACAAAATCGTGTAGGGTAGCAAAACCATATAAATTGTTTTTGCGAATAGTTTTGAAGTTATCCCGTTCATTGTCAAACCATTGCACACCGTTCGGCAGGGCAGGCAAGGTTTGTTTCTGCTCGCTGATGTAGCGGATATTGCCCCGAAAATCTGTAACCTTTGCGTACCCATTGCAAAAAGCCGAAGCGCGTTTGTAGGTAGGCAAGATAAATAATTTGTGGCGGAGCTTATCCCAATATCCCCACATATTTTGGCGCGTAATGCGTGCGTATCGTGTGGTACTGTCAGGTGCGTATTCGTTCAGGTCGCCCAAAGAATACCAATCCGCAGGCTTGCCTACCGCGTGTCCGAGCGTATCAATGTACGACATAGTACGTGCGCCTGCTACCATTACTTCCGCAAAACCATGCACAAAAGGGGTAGCTCGCTCAAACTGTGGCTTGATTACCCAATCACCTTGCCTGCCCAGATAGCCCCAGCCCACTTCTGTCCGCGCGAGGCAGAGATTGCCTTCAAAATGATACAATTCTTTGCAATCGTGCTTCAAGAGTTCTTTGCCTGTAGAGTCTATCATATTCCAAAGTTTGCCCTTGCCTACCCGCGCTATACCCGCCTCAAAAGGCTCGATGGTAGTATAAATAGGCTTTGTGATTTCGTGTCCGTTTTTATTCAAAAGCCCCATAAAAGCCCCCAATTCACGTTTATAGAGCCAAAAACTCTCCGTACCAAAAGGGAGCAAGTCGGCATATTTGGGCTGTAACTGCCACTGGATTTGTGGATTCAAAAAACCAAATAGTTTTTTGTCAAGGTCTTTGGCTATGGCGATATTTTGGTTGAAGTCGCTTGCTTTCTCAAAGCGCGTGGTCGCAAGTACAGCCCCGCTTTTATCAATATACATCAGCTTGCCTGTCAAAAACTCACGTACTACAGCTTTTCCTTCATGGAAATCTTGGGCTTGGCTAAAGGCGGGTTCTATGGCTATTTGTCCTTGAGTATTCAGATAGCCCCATTTTTGCCCTATTTTTACTGCCGCGAGTCCTTCCGAGAAAGGGCGCGTATTGTGGAACACAAAAGGGTGTATTTGCTTGCCTTCT
>JAAFJK010000559.1 GCA_013298105.1 Cytophagales bacterium | reverse complement strand
TAGCAGGATACCACGCCATGAAAGCCCTTGCCTACGATATGATAGGCATAAGCACTACCCACGCGAGTAGCTTGGCAGTGCCGACTTATTCAAAAGAAAAACTTTTGGGTACGAATCCTTTTGCGGTCGCAGTCCCTGCCCTTGCCTACCCGCCCTTTGTGGCTGACTTTGCGACTACTGCCGCCGCTTATGGCAAACTGCAGATTTTGCAAAGGAAAGACTTGCCTGCCCCGCTCGGCTGGGTGCAAGATGCTGAAGGCAATCCTTCCACGAATCCACACGAACCCAAACAAGGCGGTGCGCTCTTGCCTCTCGGTAGTGATGAAGCACATGGTAGCCACAAAGGGTACTGCATGGGCGCTATTGCTGATATACTTTCGGGCGTACTTTCAGGGGCAAATTTTGGTCCTTGGGTGCCTCCTTTTGCTACAGCAGGCGATACAAGCGAACGGCAACCGCCTGTAGGTTTGGGTACAGGACATTTTTTTGGGGCTATGCGCATAGATGCCTTTCAGCCTGCAGAAGTATTCAAAAAACGCATGGATTTGTGGATAGAAACTTTCAAAAATGCCCCTGCCATAGAGGGCAGGCAAGTGCTTATACCGGGCGAGCCTGAGCGGTGGGCGCACGAAGAAAGACTCCAAACAGGCATACCATTGGTGGATAAAGTCGTACAAGACCTTGAGGCGGTGGGAGGCAAGTTGGGGGTAAAATTATAAAAAAATCCAGACCACTATATAATTTCAATTTAAGCCCCTAAAATTACTAAAAAGCGGAAAAAATATGGCTCTTAGAAAGTTATTACGGAACAGGCTGTAGCACAGGCTTCTCGCCTGTCGTTTTCAAGTCATAAACAGGCTGGAAGCCTGTTCTACAGTTTTGCCTCCGCAATAACTTTCGAAGAACCAAAAATATAAAACTATTTTTCTTTTTTTGTACGTTGTGGGTGGTCGAAGACCTTTTTATTTTCAACGCTTGTCAAGGTTTGCGACCACCCGCAACGTTGAAAATAAAAAATATGAAATAACAAATTGTATAGTAGTCTGAAGAAAATTGTAAATCGTAAATCGTAAATCATAAATCATAAATCTAAAATCATAAAATGCAGTTTCAAGGCACAGACCAATACATAGCCACGCGCGAACTCCAAATAGCAGTGCATGCTTCTATCACTTTGCAACGACCGTTGCTTATCAAAGGCGAACCGGGTACAGGCAAAACCCTCCTTGCCTACGAAGTCGCGCGTGCGCTCGGCAAGCCGCTTCTTACTTGGCACATCAAATCTACCACTACAGCCCAGCAAGGTTTGTATGAATATGATGCAGTTTCGCGTTTGCGCGACTCACAGCTGGGGGAGGCAAGGGTGCAAAACATCGAAAACTATATCAAAAAAGGCAAACTTTGGGAGGCATTTGAGGCACCCGAATCAGTGGTTTTGCTAATAGATGAGATAGACAAGGCAGACATAGAGTTCCCGAATGACCTTTTGCAAGAACTCGACCGCATGGACTTTTATGTCTATGAGCTTCAGCGCACCATCAAGGCTGTCCAACGCCCTATCATTATCATTACTTCAAACAATGAAAAAGAACTGCCAGATGCTTTTTTGAGAAGGTGTTTTTTTTATTATATCACTTTTCCCGAACCTGCCACCATGCTTGAGATAGTCAAAGTTCACTTTCCTACTTTGGCAGATGAGTTGATAGACCGCGCTATGCACGCCTTCTACAACCTCCGAGAGATAAAAGGTTTGAAGAAAAAGCCTTCTACCAGTGAACTCTTGGACTGGATTCGACTTTTGCATCACGCGAATATCACTCCGCAAGACCTCGAAAAAGCAGAAAAATCTAAAGACTTGCCTGCCTATTGGGGCGCACTCCTCAAAAATGAACAAGACTACAATACTGCCGACAGATGGCGCAAATCGGGTAGGTAAGGTCTTGCCCTTGCCTGCCCACCTGTATATGTGTGGGCAGGCAAGGAGCAAAAAACAATTTTCAGACTACTATACAATTTTAATTTAAGCCCGTAAAATTACTAAAAAGCAAAAAAAATATAAAACTATTTTTCTTTTTTTGTACGTTGTCAATGGTCGAAGACCTTGACAATCGTACAAAAAAGAAAAATAAGCCGATTATTTTTTATTTTCAACGCTTGTCAAGGTTTGCAACCATTGACAACGTTGAAAATAAAAAATACGAAATAACAAATTGTACAGTAGTCTGAACAATTTTATTTCTTTTGCTACGTTTTCGCTTTTTTATTTAAAAAAGCTACAGTTATTTCTTTTGCTACGTTTTCGCTTTTTTATTTAAAAAAGCTACAGTTATTTCTTTTGCTACGTTTGCGCTTTTTTATTTAAAAAAGCTATAGTTATTTCTTTTGCTACGTTTTCGCTTTTTTATTTAAAAAAGCTATCTTTGCGAAATTTCAGTTTCATTCGCTATGAATTTTTGGCAACGCGCATTTCCGCACACTATAGTTATGGTAGGCTTTATTATTTTAAGCCTTGCTTATGTTTCTCCTGTTTTTGAAGGTAAAATCCTTATCCAAAATGATATTATCCAAGCGCAAGGCGCGGCAAAAGAGCTACAAGACTATCAAAAAGAGTCAGGCAAACGCGCCATGTGGTCAAACAGTATGTTCAGTGGTATGCCTGCCTTCATGGTCGTGATGGACTATCCCATGAGCTTGCCTACCCAGCTTGCGCGTATGGTGGTCTATAGCTTGCCTACCCCCGCGAATGGATTGTTTTTGTACATGGCAGGGTTTTATTTGATGGCAGTGCTTTTCGGGTTTTCGGCGTGGCAGGCAAGTCTGGGGGGCGTGCTGTACGCGCTTGGCTCTTACAATGTCATCAATATAGAAGCAGGACACTTTTCCAAAGTCATTGCCCTTGCTTTTGCCCCTCCATTGATAGGTTCGGTTTACTATGCTTATCAAAAAAACTGGTGGCTCGGCAGTGCTTTAGCAGGCTTTTTCGCATCTTTTCAGCTCTACTCAAATCACCCACAGATTACGTATTACGTCTTTCTTACGTTGGTTTTATACTTTTTTTACCAAACGGCTTTGTGTATTTTAAAACAAGCTGATTGGAAACGCTATGCCCTTGCCTCCCTCACGCTCGCAGTCGCGGGATTGCTCGCACTTGGTACGCATACTTCACGCATCTGGACGACTTATGAATATACTTCCCAATCTATCAGGGGGAAATCTGACCTCAAAAGTAACAAAGAATCTACTTCGGGTGCGATTGACAAAGATTATGCTTTTGCGTGGAGTTATGGGATTTCAGAAAGTTTTACATTTTTGATTCCCAATTTTTATGGACGTGGGACGGGGGCAGGCGAGGAACTGGGCAATCAAAGCAATACCATCAAAGCCTTCCAAAAAATAGGGGCTTCTCCCGAACAGGCGCAAGAATATGCTCAAGGTATGCCTTATTATTGGGGCGCACAGCCTTTTACTTCGGGTCCCGCGTATTTGGGGGCTGTAGTTTGCTTTTTGGCATTTTTTGGCTTATTGGCAAGTAGCAATCCTTTGCGTTGGTGGCTTTTGGCGGGTGCGGTTTTGCTTACTACTATAGCGTGGGGCAATAACTTCTTTTTGAATGATATTTTGTTTCAATATCTTCCGCTTTTCAACAAATTCAGGGCGCATACCATGACGCTTTCCTTGCTTCAGCTTTTTGTGGTAGGATTGGGATTGCTGGGCGTACAAGCCATTTTTGATACCAAAAATGCACCCAACAGATTTTTATCAAAACTATACATCAGTGCAGGTACTGTAGGCGGTTTGTGTTTGATTTTTGCACTTTTTGGGGGAATGTTTCAGACGTATGAATCTACAGGCTACACCGAGAAAAAGCCCAATGACAAGGTATTTGTAGAACAACTTTCCAAAAATTTCAAAGACGACACCCAAACACCCAAAGCCATCATGAGTGCCATACGTGCAGACCGCGCCGATATGCAAAGTGCAGATGCTTGGCGTTCAGTGCTTTTTGTAGGCTTGAGCTTGGCAGTATTATGGGCGTTTTGTGCGGGACTTTATCGTTGGGAATACGCGCTGGGCGCACTCGGTTTTGTGGGATTGCTTGACCTCTGGCTTGTAGATAGAAGGTATATGAATAACAATAACTTCAAATCTAAGAGCGACTATGAAAGTTATTATAGCCTTTCTGAAAAAGAATCTAAAATCCTCGAAGACGAATCGCGCTATCGTGTAGCCAATTTTAACCGAAGCACTTTCAATGATGCCGTAACGTCTTACAATTTTAAGTCTATAGGTGGATACAGTGGCGCAAAATTACGCAGATACCAAGAAGTGATTGAAAATCAATTCTCCAAAAACTCGCCTGCCATGTATGATATGCTGAACGTAAAATATATCCTCACTGCCAGCGAAAGTGGCGAGGCGGGTGTTTCCAAAAATCCAAACGCTTGTGGCAATGCGTGGTTTGTGCCTGACTATGAAATAGTGGCTGATGCAGACGCAGAGATGAAAGCCCTTACAGACCTCAAACCACGCGAAAAAGCCATCATTGACAAACGCTTCGAGGGGCAGGCAAGGCAGGTAAAACCCGCCCAAAAAGAGGCAGGCAAGATAAAACTTGAGAAAGCCACGCCAGATGAACTTACCTACCAAACCGAGAACCCGCAGGCACAAATTGCGGTATTTTCGGAAATCTACTATGTCCAAGAAGGCAAAGTGTATTGGCAGGCATACATAGATGGCAAAGAAGTGCCACACTTCCGCACAAATTACATCTTGCGCGGGTTGGTAGTCCCCGCAGGCAAGCACAAGGTCGAGTTCAAGTTCAAAGTGCCGATTTATCATACAGGCGAAACTATCTCTTTGATATGTTCGTTGTTGTTGCTATTGGCTTTGGCGGGTGCAGGCTATGCCTATTATCAAAAAATGAAAAAGGAAAATGTGGTGGGTTAATTTTTTGTGAGGTTGGATTTTTAATTTTTAAATTTTGTAAAAATAGTATGCAAATTTTTCAAAACGAAAAGCATAAAATTATTCAAGCAGATTGTGTAGAGGCTTTGCAAACGCAAATTCTTGATAATTCTGTGGATTTGATTTTTGCAGACCCACCTTATAACATTGGCAAAGATTTTAATGGATTGGCAGACAAATGGGAAACAGAAGAAAGTTATTTAGAATGGTGTTATCAGTGGTTAGACTTATGTATTGCCAAACTTAAAAACAATGGTAGTCTATATGTGATGACAGCCACCCAATTCATGCCTTTTTTTGATGTTTATTTGCGTAAAAAAATAAATATTATTTCAAGAATTGTTTGGTATTATGATAGTTCAGGAGTACAAGCCAAAAACAAATATGGTTCTTTGTATGAACCTATTTTATTTTGTGTAAAAGACGAGAAAAATTATACCTTCAACAGTGAAGCAATTTTGGTTGATGCAAAAACAGGCTCTAAAAGAAAATTAATAGATTATCGTAAAAATCCGCCACAGCCTTACAATACTGAAAAAGTGGCAGGCAATGTTTGGGAATTTCCGCGTGTGCGTTATCGTATGCCTGAATATGAAAATCACCCAACACAAAAACCGATTGCCCTTTTAGAACGTATCATAAAAGCAAGTTCCCATGAAAATGAGGTAGTTTTAGACCCATTTTCAGGCACATTTACAACCTGTGCAGTAGCAAAAATGCTCAATAGACAATCCATTGGCATAGAAATACAAGAAGAATATATAAAAATTGGCTTGCGCAGACTTGATTTACAAGACGAATATCAAGGCGAAAAATTGGTAAAGGAGTTAAAAAGTTATGAAAAACCAAACAATGAATTTGCGCTAAAATTATTTGAACCCAATAGAACAAGCATTTACGGAAACCATTAAAACTATTTTGACAAAACGCTTTGGCAAACAATCTGAAGAAGTTTTTGAAAATAGCCAACTGTTACAATACCTTAATCAAAAAACAAAATCAGCCAACAGAGGTGCAAAAGCAAGAGGAAGTTTTGCAAATTTGTATGCAATTTATGTTTTGATAGAAGACTATTTAGCCAATAATTTTCAAAAAATGAAAGGCAAATATGCTGATTATGAAGGTGCTTTATACACAAAGTTGTTGCAAAGACAGAGAGAATTACCTTTTGGCAGTAAGTTACAAAATCACGCTTTAAATAATAGAATGACTGCAGAATTTCAAAAGTTTTTTCCTACTTCTGAACATATACCAATTTTGCGAAATTTAGAAACTAACAGATATTGGATAAATGAAAAGTTACTATTTTACAAAGATTTGAATTTATCAGAGGCAATTATTGAAATTATAGAGGAGTACATCAAGGCAAAACAAGATGCTTTTCAAAAATTCATTCAAGCTTGTGAAGCATTGCAAGAGATTGAAAGTTCAGAACCTCATAAAGTGCAAGAATTTATATTGGGCTTACTCGCTCCTCATGTAGATGCAAGACTTTTTGAAATTGTGAGTTATGCTATTTTAAAATATTATTACCACGACCAAATCATTTATTTTGGCTTTGAGCTGGACAAACTAACCAAAGAAAACTTAAAACTTTATAAAACAGGTAGAACAAATGCCAATGATGGAGGTATTGACTTTGTAATGAAGCCTTTAGGCAGATTTTTTCAAGTAACAGAAACATTAGATGTAAAAAAATACTTTTTAGACATTGATAAAACAGAAAGATACCCTATCACTTTTGTTATCAAATCTGAAAAAACAACACAAGAATTGTTAGATAAATTGAAAAATAACGCCATAGAATGGTATTCTGTAACAGCTATTGTTGAAAAATATATGGCTTGTATTGAGGAAATTATCAATATCCCTATTTTGACTGTAAGATACCAAACAGCTATTAAACAAGGTTATTCAGATGAAATTTTATCCGAAATTATCAAACAAAGTAAAATAGAATTTAATTACGAAGAATACGAAGACACTGAAGAACAATGATAAAACAGCTTTTTCTCCTATTTTTTTGGGGCTTACCACTTTGGAGTGTAGCCCAAGTCCCTGCTACCAAAGGTATGGTTTGGGTAGAGGCAGGCAAGGCATCTATAGGTTTTGACAAAGGGGAAAAAGACGAAAAACCCGCTTTTGAAACTCATTTGGCGGGTTTTTGGATAGACCAAAACCCTGTAACGGTAGGCGAGTTCAAAAAATTTGTGCGCTTCACGCAATACATCACTTCTGCCGAAAAACTGGGCTATGGCGTTTGCTACGACAGCACCCGCCAAGCGTGGCAAAAAGTCAAAGGCGCGAGTTGGCAATATCCCGCAGGCAAGGGCAAAACGGCTGTATCGCTTCAGTCACCTGTGCGCCAAATTAGCTGGGAAGATGCCCAAGCCTATGCGAATTGGCTCGGCAAACGACTTCCTTCTGAACTTGAATGGGAACGCGCCCTACAAAAGCAAACAGATTTGCAACTTGCCTACGTACAGACAGATATGTGGCAATGGTGCGAAAATTGGTATTTTGACTATGGCGACTCAAATTATTTTTCAAGCAAAATGAACCGTAAAAAATCCCTGCGGGCAGGCAAGCATGGCGAAGTCGCGCGTCCATCTTTGAGGCATTTTGCCGCGCCTACTGACTTTGCATTTAACATGGGCTTCAGATGTGCTATGGATAAATAGCTTAGTCCATTCATTTTCAACGCTATCAAAATACTAAAAAAAACTTGCCTGCGTGGGCAGGCAAGGGCTTCAAATTTCGTACCTCAAACTTCGTGCTTACTCTATGATGCTACCAGGCAATCCCAAGAATGGGTTTTTGCCATCAGAAATGACGAGTTTAGAGTTTTTAGAATCAGAAAGACTTTTGAATGCATCTATAGAGCGGTAGCGCAAAAGATTGGGCGTGATACTTTTCATAAGCACTTCATTGGCTTTTGCCTGTGCATCTGCTTCAGTGCGGATAGCATTTGCACGACCTTCCGCGCCTATCTCCGTAACGCGCTTTTGTCCCTCAGCCGTTACGATTTGTACACTTTTTTCGCCTTCAGCTTGTATGACTTTACGCTCTGCTTCTACCTTTTCGCGTTGTTTCAAAAACTCCATGCGCTGGGCATCTTGCTCTGCTTGTAGTTTTTCTTCTATGGCGCGTGAAAGTCCTGCGGGGAGTTGGATACTTTTCAAAAGCACATTTTCAATGTCAAACCCTTTGGGTTCAAGGATTTGTGCCATCTGGTCGCGGATAGCTTTTTCTATCAGTCCGCGCTCGCCTGAGTGCATATCTTTTGCCAAAAACTTAGCCGTAACATCTGGCGCGGCAGAGCGAAATACAGGCAGAATAAGGCTTCTTTCATAATCTATCCCAATTTCTTGTAAGATTTTGGGTGCGCTGTTTGCCTTGATGCGGTAGAGGATAGAGATTTCTGAACCTATCGTAAGCCCTTCTTTGGAAGGCAAGTTTAGGCTTACTTCAAGATTTGAGGTGCGGACAGGCACCCGAATCACAGTCGTAACGAAAGGATTGAAGCCTACAGTTCCTTCGGTGTATGGGGTAGGCGAGATTCTACCCAAACGGCGTTTTACGCCTACTTCACCTTGTCTGATGACAGTACAGTTTGAGAGAAAGATGACAGCCAAAAGTAGGCTGAAAGACGAAAAAAATGAACGATACCTCATATAAGTAGTGTTGCTATTCATTCTAATAGCAATAACATAACTTTGTTTATGACTAAATTGTTTGAAAAAATAAAAACGTTTGCAAGTTATTAACAATGAACCATTGTCAGTTCGGTTGGCAATCCGAAAAAAAGACTGCGAACAAATAAGAAAGATTGACCACTATGTTTTTCATCTTTTTATGCGTTGTATTTTTAGCACGCGGAGTTATAAAACTTTCTGTATCTTTGCGTTCATAACTTGCCTACTCAAATGTATCTGAAGACACGCCTTGCGCCCACACCAAGCGGTTATTTGCATCTTGGTAATGCGTTTTCTTTTTTGCTCACGTGGCTGATAGCGCGTAGGCAAGGTGGAACTGTGCATTTGCGCATAGATGACATGGATAGCCCAAGAACGCGCCCAGAATATGTCCAAGACATCTATGAATCTTTGCAATGGCTGGGACTGGATTGGGATACGGAGGCTGGCTCACAGCAGGGCAGGCAAGGGCATTATCTTGCCTACTTTGAGCAATATAAGGCACATTTAGCCCCATACCCTTGTGATTGCCCACGAAAAAAAGTACAACAAAATGCAAAAAATGGGCTTTATGGGCAAACTTGCCTGCCCAAGACTGCCTCAGAGATAGACCTTGCCCAAGCCGCATGGCGACTGCATATTCCTGAAAGTGCCGAAATAGTGCTGAAAGATGTTTTCAAAGGTACTTGCCTGCTGAAGCCTGCGCAATGGGCGGGTGATATGGTAGTTTGGCAAAAAAATAACGCGCCCTCATACCAATTTGCCTCGATTATAGACGACATGGAAGCAGGCATCAACTTTATAGTGCGAGGCGAAGATTTGTGGAGTTCTACTATTTTCCAGCTCTACATTGCCCAGAAGATGGGTTTAGGAGGCTTTTTAGAAAGTACATTTTTGCATCACACGCTTTTGAAAGATGAGGTAGGCAATAAACTCTCCAAATCTGAAGGCGCGACTTCTTTGCGTGCTTTGCGCAAAGAAGGTATCTTGCCTACCTACGTATATCAAAAGTTTGCTGAGTTTTGGAAAATAGAAGTTAGCACCTTGCCTACGCTGGCTGAACTTAGGGAACATTTAACATTCAGCATTTAACATTCAATAGGGAACATTTAACATTTGGATTAGTAATATTTGTGGTGATTCTGCAAACTAATATAGCGTATGCGTAATTTTTACCTTTTAAGTATTTTATGTGTTTTGTTTTCATCTGCCTTGCCTGCCCATGCACAGATACAGGTGCTGGGCTTACATTTTAAAAAAACAACTAAAAAAAGAGTTACGCTTCCTTTCCAACAATACAACAACTTGATAATCATTTCTTTGAAAATCAATAATTTGCATGATTCTTTGAACTTTGTGGTAGATACGGGCGTAGGCTATACGCTTATCACAGACCCTGCTGTAAAGGATAGATTGAAGCTAAATTGTACCAGAACAGTCAAAATATCAGGCTTTGGGCGCAATGACGCGCTGAATGGGTGTGTGGCACAAGTACAAAAAATCACTATAGGCAAACATATCTTGGCACAAAAACAGACTTTAATCGTGCTTGAGAAAGATGTACTTGAGCTTTCGGCGTATGCAGGTATAAAAATACATGGCTTGATAGGATATGACCTTTTTAGCAAATTTGTGGTACAGGTGGATTATGTACTACAAAAACTTACGCTCTTTAATCCTACCTATTTTGATAGCAAATCTTTGAAAAAAATGCGCTCTCTGCCTATTCTGATAGATGAAATGAAGCCGTATATCCAAAGTCCTGTTTGTCTTTTGAATGATACCACCCAAAAACTACCGCTAAAGCTCTTGCTGGACACAGGTGCGGGACATTCTCTCTCGCTTGATGTAGGTACGCACCCGTACCTTGCCTTGCCTGCCCGCACTTTACCTTCACAACTCGGCATGGCACTGAATGGCTCTATAGATGGCGTGATAGGGCGTGTGAAAAGTTTGCAGTTGGACGATATATTGATAGAAAACATCATCACGACTTTTCCTGACTCTGCTACTGTGGCGCATAGGCTACAGCTTGGCGTGGCTTTCAGACAAGGCAATATTGGCTGTGGGCTTTTGAGTAGGTTCAAGCTCGTGTTTGATTATCTGGGAGGCAAGGTTTATTTCAAGCCCAATAAATCCTTCAAAGAGCCATTTGAATTTAGTACAAGTGGCATAGAACTGACGGCTACGCCTCCCTACTACAGCGAAATAAAAATAGGCGGTGTGCGTGATGGCTCGCCTGCCTACAAGGTAGGCTTGCGGCGCGGAGATAAAATACTCGCAGTTGATGACCAAATAACAAAAAATAAAAAATTAGGCGAAATATACAAGCTCTTGAACAAAGAGGCAGGCAAGCGCATTTCTATTTTGGTCGAGCTATCAGAAGGAGAGATGCAAATAGTAGAATTGTTGTTGGAAAATCCACTTTAAATTTAATTCAACCCTCTTAGGAATGAAAACTAAATAAGCTCATCTTTTCTATCCTATTGAGCAAGGCAAAAGATGATATTATTTTCTTTCTGTTTCTTACTTATCTAAATATTCCATGAAAGTTGCTGGTTTCACTTTTATACGCAATGCTATTTTATACGACTTCCCGATAGTAGAGGCGATTACCTCTATTTTGCCTCTTTGCGATGAGTTCATAGTGGCGGTAGGCAAGTCCGAAGACGATACATTGGGGCTGATAGAGCGCATCGGCTCGCCAAAAATCAAAATCTTGCCTACCGTTTGGGACGACAGCCTCCGCGAAGGCGGGCGTGTCTTAGCGGCAGAAACTGACAAAGCCTTCCAAGCCATTGCCAAAGACTGTGATTGGGCTTTTTATATACAAGGGGACGAAGTGGTACATGAGCAGGACTTGCCTGCCATTCGTGCCGCTATGCTAAAATGGAAAGATACACCAAGCGTAGAAGGGTTGCTTTTTCATTATACGCATTTTTATGGCTCATATCAATACATAGGCGACTCGCGGTCTTGGTACAGGCGTGAAGTCCGCATAGTCCGCCCTGATGAGGCAATCTTTTCTTACAGAGATGCGCAAGGCTTTCGCAAGAAGCCCAACCAAAAACTCCGCGTAAAACTTATTCAGGCGCGTATTTATCATTATGGCTGGGTAAAGCCCCCCCAACAACAAATGGCAAAACGCAAAAAAGCGCATAGCTTTTGGCACAAAACGGACTTGATAACAGACCAGACGGAGTTTGTGTATAATGTTGAAGAACCACTCACAATTTTTCAAGGTACACACCCTGCGGTCATGGCAGCGCGTGTGAAAAATTGTGATTGGGCGTTCGAATATGATGCTTCTCAACTACAAACTAAGTGGCACAGAAAAGTTTTGCATCAAATTTATAAACTTACGGGTATTTGGCTTTTTGAATATAAGAATTATAGGGTTGTCTGACAATTTTTGTGGAAAAACATTTTTTGAGCAAGTTCGGATTTAAGAAATGCCTTTTTTGCTCAATAGGATAGATAGGGTTTAAAGCCTTATCCTATTGAGCAAAAAAACTACCACAAAAATTGTCAGAGAACCACTTTCAGGTGCCTAATACCCATAATGTTTTAGTTTTATATCGCGTTTGCGCCAATCTTTTTCTACTTTTACGCGCTGTTCGAGGAATATTTTTTTACCAAAAAACTCTTCCATGCTTAGGCGGGCTTGCGTGCCTACTTTTTTTAGGGCTTCGCCCCCTTTGCCTATGACGATTCCTTTTTGGCTTTCACGCTCTACGATGATTTCGGCTCTGATGACTATCATGTCTTCTTTTTCTTTGAAGTCCATGATAAGCACTTCACAAGAGTAGGGGATTTCCTGCTCATAATTGAAAAAAATCTTTTCGCGTATGATTTCGGAGGCAAAAAATCGCTCAGAGCGGTTGGTAAGGTCTTCTTCAGGATAATAAGCGGGGTGTTCGGGGATACGTTCGCGTATTTTTTCTTTGAGTTCAGGTATGCCTTTTTGGGTAAGGGCAGAGATTTCTATTACTTCTGCAAACGGAAATTGCGTTTGCCAAAAAGTCCGATTTTCTTCTAAAGTTTCAGGTTTGGAGGCATCTATTTTGTTTAAAATCAAAAAAACAGGTGTTTCTATGCCTTCTAATTTGGGTAAGATGAGGGCAGTTTCAGCGTGGTCTGGGCTATTGGCATCTACTACCCACAGCAATACATCGGCATCTTCGAGCGAATCTCTCACAAAGTCCATCATAGCTTTGTGCAATTCATATTTGGGTTCGAGTATCCCTGGCGTGTCCGAATATACGATTTGATAATTTTCGTCTGTAAAGATGCCCATGATGCGGTGGCGTGTGGTCTGTGCTTTGGGCGTAATGATAGCCAGTCGCTCACCTATGAGGCTATTCAAAAGCGTGGACTTGCCTACATTGGGCTTGCCTATGATACTCACAAAGCCAGCGCGATAGGGTGTTTCTTGCATATTATGGGATTATTTTCTTGCAAAATTAGGTAAAAAGATTCAGAAAACAGCGCATATACAAGACAAATTGGGGCTTTGATGTGGTAGCCCCAAAAAAACAATTACTTTTGCAGGCATACTAAAAATTCAAAATCTCTTATGCTTCGTTATTTTCTGATTTTATTTACTCTTTCCTTGCCTGTCCAAGCGCAAAAAGTGGTCTTCAAGCAAGATTCAAGTGCCATGTGGATAGGCGGACTGAATAGTCCACAGGTACAAAAAATGGATTTAGACCTTGATGGTAGGCAAGATTTGGTTATATTCGACCGCACTGCTTCGCGCTATTTTACATTCCTTGCCTTGCCTACCAACACATGGCAATACGCGCCTATGTATGAGCGTATTTTTCCCAAAACGCAGGGCTGGTTTTTGCTTAGGGACTACAACCAAGATGGAATGAAAGACCTTTTTACCCATACTTCGGCAGGCATACAAGGGTGGACTGCCCAAAAAAAATCACAAAGTATTGAATTTAAGCATTTTAAAGAAGAATACATCTCTACCAAAGGGCTAAGTGGCAAAGTAAATCTACAAGTAGCCATTACAGATATACCCGCCATGCACGACATAGATGGCAACGGGACACTTGATGTCCTTACGTTTGATTTTGGGCAAGGTAGTTTGCTTGAACTGCATTTGAATACTTCGATAGATAAGAATACCCTTCAGCTTGAGCGTCAAGGCTATTGCTGGAGCAATCTTTGGGAAGGCTCCAAATGTGGAGAGTTAAAGTTTGACTTTCCCTGCGGTGGTGGCGAAAGTACAAGCCCCCTAACCC
>JAAFJK010000718.1 GCA_013298105.1 Cytophagales bacterium | reverse complement strand
GCAAACGCTGTTTTGACACTTCATCATTGCCCAAGCTATCTTTATATGCAATCAATAAATTATGATGAGTAAAGGCTTTTTCATAATTGCCTTTTTTTTCATATACAGTTTTCAAAACTTCGTGGATTCTTTTTGAGAATAATAACAGATTTAATTTATCTACAGGGTCATCTTTTATCTTTTCCAACGCTTTTTTTGCACATTCTAAGGCTTTGTCATAGTTTTTTGTATTCAAATAAAGTGAAGCATTGACTGTCCAAATGATGCCGAAGGACATATATTTCATTTCTAAGCCCATTTTTGTGGCTTTTTCTATATATTGTGTTGCTAATTCATATTTCCCCTTATTTGTATAATAATCACCCAAAATCAAATAACATTCTACCAGACTTGTGGTATTTTTGTTTGTTGTTGCTATTGCGATTGCTTTTTGGATATACGTTTCTGTTTTGGCAGAGTCTATACTTCCTATACCTTGCATAGAAGCTATTTGCCATCTTTCATTTTTTGTTTTAGATGCAAAATCTAAAACCTCTTTATAATATTCTGTGGCTTCTTTTTTCATACCCAAATATTCGTATATCATAGCGATATTGAAAAGCGATATTTGTTTGAGTTCAGACATATTCAACAGTTGTGCTTGCTCTACAATGTTTGCGCCATATTTTATAGCTTTTGCATACATTTTTTGTTCAGTATAGATGTGATTTATCCAGTAATGTGTGTCTGTGGTGCCACCTTCCTCTTTTATTTTCAAGAAAATGTCAAGGGCTTTCTCGAGATATCGAAGCGCAATAGTGTCTTCTTTTTTCTGAATATGCCAATATCCTTTATCAAACAGAGCAAATGCTATTCCTTTGTCAAATTTAATTTTTTCAGACCATTTCAGCACCTTATCTGCCAACAGAAAAGCTGTATCAGGCTTGCTTTCCCTATAACCAAATTCAATATACCTTAACGCTAAAATCTTAGTCGTATCATGTTTGGCAGTGTTATAGACACGCATGAGGCTATCTATAGCTTTTTTGTTTTGCGCTTGGGCAGTGAGGCAGGCAAGGCAGAGGGCGCAGGCAAGAAGGACGGCTTTCATAGAGAGGAGTGTAGGCAAGGTATTTTATGCAGGCAAATATAAACACTTTTCTTAGTTTGGCAAAAACTCGCTTGGGGTTTGGGAGTTTTGCAAGTTTTTTTGTATCTTTGCGCTATGCAAAAATATTCGCTTGGTATTCAAGATTTCGCTAAACTGCCCCTGTTGTGCTTAGTTTGCAACTAAGCACTAAAAATAGAGGCGAGTTTGTAACTCGCAAAATGCAAAGCATTTTTCTGCCGAGCTAAGATTGCTACAGAATTACAACTTTTACACCGCAAAAAGCACTATTTCAGCCTTTTATATTGGTTTTAGTATGGATTAGCTCGGCATTCTGTTGCTATCGCAACAGGCACGTTACAAACGTGCTTCTATTTGAAGTCCTTAGTTGCAGACTAAGGACAACAGGGGGGAACCCTTTATTGCTTCGAGAAATATTTGAGATGAATTATGACCTAAAAAATGACTGGTATCTGACCATAAAAAAATGAAAAAACTCATCATTTTCTTTCTCTTTCTTTCCTTTGTCTTGCCTACGCAGGCGAGTGCGTCTGTATGTCTAAATTCGCATCTTGCCTACCCAAAACAGCAGGCAAGCAAGAAAGTCATCAAGCGAGTATTGAAACAAAAAATGAAGCCTAAAGGCGAGATTCCTGTTATTACTTGGGGCGGAATGTTGTTAATTACCCTCCTACTTATTTTAATTGGTGGTGCTTTAGGTTTTATATTGTGGCTTATATTCAAAGGTTCTTGGCTGTTTTGGGTACTGATGGGTGGTATTACAGGTTTCAGTATAGCACTTTCGTTATTCATACCACTCTTTTTTAACCCTGTTGTGCTTAGTTTGCAACTAAGCACTAAAAATAGAGGCGAGTTTGTAACTCGCAAAATGCAAAGCATTTTTCTGCCGAGCTAAAACCGCTACAAAATTACAACTTTTACATCGCAAAAAGCAATTTCTGTCTTTTGTATTGGCTTTGGTACGGATTAGCTCGGCATTCTGTTGCTATGGCAACAGGCACGTTACAAACTAAGGACAGCAAAGGAAGCAAAAAAATGACAAAAATAGATTTATCACTAAAAAAATACAGGAGGAAAAAAATGTAAATCTCCTTAGCGGGCAGGCAAGGAAAAGGGGAATATGTGGGCTGAATTGGCAAGTGTAAGGACTATCTCA
>JAAFJK010000495.1 GCA_013298105.1 Cytophagales bacterium | reverse complement strand
TGTACCCGTATCAGCTACTTTGAAAAGCATCACGTCTTGTTCATCTTTTATAGCCGAGATAGTAATGCTTTCCTCTTTTTGGCAAAATTTGATGGCATTGCTCACTAAATTGCGGAGGACGGCTTTTGTCATATTCTCATCAGCCCAGACGGTAGGCAAGTGCCAAACCTTTCCTGCCAATAACTGTATGCCTTTTGCCTCTGCCGCTTTTTGGATAGTGTCAATCGTTTGCTGAATGATAGTTTGTGGATTGAGGTGTGTAGGACTTGCCTGCATACCTTCCATTTGTGATTTTGCCCAATACAAAAGTTCTTCAGTGAGGTTCAGGGTAGTGTCCAAATTGTTTTCTATGGTAGGCAAGATACCTTGCAGTTCTTCCATAGTCAGGAATTGATTTTTCAGCAATCCTATTACGCCTTTCAAGCCTGCCAGTGGGCTTCGCAAATCGTGTGAGATGAGCGTAAAAATTTTGTCTTTACTCAAATTACTTGCTTGCAGTTCTTGGTTTTGGTTTTCTATAATTTCAGTTTGAGTCGAGATTTGCTCTAAACTTTGTAGCAGTTCTTCGTTGGTTTGTTTGATTTGTTCGTGCTGCATACTGAGGCGAGCCATGAGTACATTTTTTTGATAAAAACGTTGGGCAAGTACCACAGACGACAAAATAACCGTAACCAAAACAAAAACTACCATGTAAAGATAAGTCTGTTGGCTTTCGGTTTGTTGGGTAAGTTTCTCAATATCACGTTGTTTATTTTCGTAGTTGTATCTAAACTTAATCCTTTGAATATCAACTTCTTTGACGTGTTTTCGGTATGCCTTGTCCGCTTCTTCATACAAGATTCGGAAACGGGAGGATTCTCTGAAGTTTTCAATAGCTTCATGGTATAGTGCCGAAACTTCATAAAAACCAGCAAACGCCCTCAAATCTACATGAATCCACGCTACATTTTTCAGCAAAGTATCGCCTTGCGCCAATCTTTTTTTAGCTTCTTGGAGGTTTTTTTGGTCAAGATGTATGTGAATAATGTCCGACAATGACAGTATGGCATTGGCAAACAATTTTAGTTCTGTGCTGATTTCTACATCTTTGTCCAACAAAGGCAATGCCTCCGCATAGCGTTTTTGCTTGTATCGGATAGTGCCTATATTGCCTTTCAGAAGTCCCTCCCAAAGTTTATCTTTGTCTAAATAAGCCTGTTGAAGCCCTTTTTCATAATACACCAACGCGCTGTCCAATTGCTCTTTTTTCTGAAAAATCAGCCCCAAACTATTGTAGGAACTTATCACAAGCCCTTTTTCAAGGTTGATGTAGGGTATATTATACACAAATTTTGAAAAATACTTCAATGCGCCATCATAGTCGCCTATGTTGTATAATATACTTCCAATGTGTTTGTAAGTATGCGAAACCCATGCTATGTCTTGTTCTGCTTCAATGTATTCTAAAGAGTTCAACATATAATCGCTTGTGGTCATGCTTGCCTCTGGCTTGTTGTCGAGTGCAAAAGCCAAGGCATTTTGAATATAGGGCAAAATTTTATTTGTTTTTCTTTTGGCACTCACTTCTGCCAAAAAAAAATCTAATAGTTCTTTTCCGTGTGCTGCCCTCATTTTTTTTTCATTGTCAAACACCCAAATACAGCTACGCACTATCTTTTTTAGCTGTTGTATATCCTTCGTTTGTATAAAAGCCTTCTTTAAGCTATCTCGGTAGGCAAGTGAGAATGGGCGTATAGTTTTATTATCTTGCGCTGCGGTATGGGCAGGCAAGGTAAGTAAACATATAAAACTTAGTAGAATTACAAGACGCATACAGATAAAATACACCGCAAAGGTAGTATTTTTCTCTTGTATTTCTTGACTTCTTGAAAGTTATTTAGGGCTAACCCACCAAATATATGCTTTTTTGCATACCCCACTGTTCCAAGTTTATTTTACAAAAAATACTGTTTCAAGTTTAGCGAAGCAAACTTGAAACAGTTAAAGACACTCTACTCGCCAATCAGCATAAAAGCACCCCAATAATAAGGTTCTTTGAACTCTGTCTTGAGCTGAAGCATGGCTTTGCTAAAAGCATCAACTTTGTTGTTGGAGGCGGTAAAGTTTTGATAAAAAAGCGTCATCAGGCGTTGTGTAGCCGCATCACTTACAGTCCAGAGGCTCATTATCAGGGTTTTTGCTCCAGCGAGTTTTACGGCACGCTGTAATCCAAATACGCCCTCGCCTGCCTTTACATCTCCTAAGCCTGTTTCGCAAGCACTCATCATGAAGATTTCAGTATTTTCAAGATTTTGCATCGCAAGTTCGTTGGCAGTCAAAATACCGTTGTTGTCGTTGCGGAGTTCGGGCGAGGACTTTTCGTTTTTAAGGGCTTTTTCAGCATTGGCAAACATCAATCCTGAACGAAGCATGGGGTTTTGTTTTGCCTTCTCGATGTCTATCCCAAAAAGTTTTTCATTTTCTACGCCCTCAAGGTCAGGAATAAAAAAGCCATGTGTTGCCAAATGGACTATATAATGGCTTTTGGTAAGCTCTTTCATGATGCCTTCTTGCGCCTCTTTCCCACTAACTTTTTTGATGTCATAGCCTTTTGCCTTCGTTATTTTCTCTATGTTGTCTATTTCTACTTTGGTGCCTGGTAGGTAAGGAATTGTTTTTTCTTCGCCATAGTACGCTCCGCCCATGAGGAGTATGTCTTTTTTGCCTGTGTATGTGCGTGTTGGCTCAAGCATATCTTTCAGGTTGGTATGAAAAACAAGCGTTTTTTCTTCAGCTACATACTTGCCTGCGTTGGGCTTTTGGAGTGTATTGAGTGCGATTTGGTTGTAGATACCATCAAGCGAAAGATACAAACGCTTCTTGCCTGCGGTGGCTTGGTCTATGCCCGCCCAATATTGGTCAAAGCTGTATTTGTCAGCTTTTTTGGCTTGGATAGCATTGCGGTAGTTTTTGAAATACTTGCCATTCAAGTCATTGCCGTTATTCATCACAAGCATACGGGGCTTCGAGTCGCCCTTGCCTGCCACAAACGCCACATAGATAGCTTCTTGCAAAAACTCCTTTCCGTTGTGGCGTGGGAAAGTAAGTATATCTACTATAGCATCAGTGGGCTGTTTTAGCTGACCTATGATGTCCTCAAAACTTGCCTGCCTGTCTTTCGCAAAAGCCGTATTTGCAGAAAGTTTTTTCTCCAAATCGTTTGATACAGCCTCGAGCGAGTCAAGATTGATGCGTTGCTCGGTGCGTTCTGTTTTCGTGAGCATATACACCAGTGAAAGGTCTTGCTTTGTATCTGTCCACGCTTTATAGTCTTTGATAAGTTGCTCATCTTTGCTATTCAGGATATTTTGGCGCATTTTGCTTGAGCTACTCAGTAGGAGGGCTTTGGTAGCTAAGTGTGCGTTGTATGCCTCTTTGCTGAGGTTTACTTTATCATTTGAGGCTACTGCAAAATTGAAAAAACGCATATACGTTGGGCGCAATTTGGAAAGATATTTGTCTTTTTCAGTTTCGCTCATGGCAGGGAAGTATTGCTGAATGAAAGCATTGGATTGACTGATAACTTTACCAAAAAGCTCGCCTGCCTGCAGGTATTCTTGTTTTGCCCAATGTAGCAAAGCCATATCCTCTTGCGCTTTGGTGTAGAGTGGGTGTTTATCGCTGAGGGTAAGTTGGCGGATTTGGAGGCATTGTTTCAAGAGTGGTTCAGCTTCAGCGAGGCGGTCTTGCGTTCTGTAGAAATTGCCGAGATAGCCCAACGCATTGGCGTAAGCAGGGTTTTCTTTGCCGAGTTTTCCTTCGTAGGCTTCTTTGGCTTCTATCAAAAGTTTTTCTACATCAGCCGTTTTGCCCATCTCCATGTAGAGGGAGGCAAGGAGGACTTTGTAATGTGCCACGTCTGGGTGTTTGCTCAGTTGTAGTAGTTTTTCGCGGGTTTTGATGGCATCGAGGAATATTTCTTCAGCTTCAGCATATTTTTTTTGTGCTTGATAAAGCAAGGCAAGATTGGCTTGGAATCGCTGATAAGTAGTTGATTTTTGCTTCATCAAAGGCTCTGCCACCGCGAGGACTTGCTTAAGTTTTGCTACAGCTTCGTCTTGCCTGCCGAGTGCCTGATAAAGCATAGCTTGGTTGTTCAGGAGTATGGCGTATTGTATGCTATTTTGGGTGTGCAGTTTTTCCACGTAGGCAAGGGCTTGAGCAAGTAAATTTTCGGCTTCGGAGTATTTGCCCATGTCGCGGTAGAGCATCGCCAAATTATTCATGGAAGTGGCGTGTGCATTTGAGCCTTCGCCCAGCGCGTTTTTACGAATATCTAAGGCTTGAGTCGTGAACTTTTCGGCTTCGCCATACCTACCT
>JAAFJK010000666.1 GCA_013298105.1 Cytophagales bacterium | reverse complement strand
CTGTGGCTTGTTTGTTGCAAAGCAACAAAACATACTAAAGCCAATACAAAAAACAAAATGGGTATTTTGATTTTGTGCTAAAAAAAATGTAATTTCGTGTTGGTTTTAGTTCGGTTGTTTGCCTACGGCTGAGGTTCCAAAAGCTCGCGCCAGTGGGTTGATTACCACCTATATTCTACTTTATGACTCAAACACAGCTTATCGTTATCAAAGATAAAAACGAGTATTTTTGCTTGAAGAGGCTCATACATTAAACCTTTAGTGTATTCTCTATCAATAAAATAACATATTTCATTTGGTTTTTTAGTATATTCTTCATCTGGTTTTCCAATCAAATTAATGATCTCTTTTTGAGATTTGTTTAAGAATTTCATTTTTAAAACACACTCTAACATAGTGAGCCTAAAAAGATATGTTTCATGATCTGCTTTGTCGTTCCATTTAGTTTTATTAAAATTACATAATGGGCTGCAAAATGACATTGATGCAGTAATCAATAAACATAAAATAGCGTTTGATTTCATAAATATGTGCGGAGATTATATTTTTACCTTTTTTTGATTTGCCCCCGACTGGCGCGAGCCTCTTGGCTCGTGCTTAAATAGCTACAAGCCTAATGTAATTTCGTATTGGTTTTAGTTCGGTTGTTTGACTACGGCTGAGGTTCTATTCACAAGAAGTCTATTTAAAAAGTCATATTCATCAAAAAATGAATAGGATTCCTGCTTACGCCAGGTATGCGTGCCACAAAATCAATGTTGGGATTTACAATAAGCGCGAACTGGGTATTAAATGAAAAATCGGGCGTTATTTTGATAGGTTTTTTAAAATATAGCCCTACATTCGTAACGCCTCCCCTGTCATGAAAGTTCAAGAAGCTTTTGCCTATGATGCCTCCAGCTACTACCCTTATTTGCTTATTGAAATGATAGCCACCTTCTACATACACACCGTTTGTGTTGTCTGAAGCCCTGCTAAAAAAGCAATAACCCGCCATGAGATAAAACTTATCATGGGTATATTTTAGCCGACTTTCGTAGAAGTGAAGCGTATTTTTGCCATAATCAAAATAACGGTTTAGTGAATCTAAAGACTCATAAAAAAAGTAGTCATCTATGGTGATAGACCATTTTTTGTAAGTATAAGTCGCAAAAACTTCTATCGTATTCGCATAGCCCAAGCTTGTGCCATTCAACGAATTAGCCCCATACATTCCCACTTCAAAGTTTTTGTATCCTACCGAGCAAAGTCCCTGCAAAGAAGGCGCATCTCCAAAATTGATGCCACGCCAGATATAGCGGTTGTAAAGCCCAAATTCAGTATTCAGTACCAGTGAATCTTGTGCGCGTAGGCAAGGTGCGGAAAAAATACCTACGCAAAAAAGCAGGAAAAGAAAGTAACGTTTTTTCATTTGTATCTTAAAAAATACATGAATGTGTGCAAATTTACGACCATTTGCACACAAAAATAAAAGGTTCTCTGACAATTTCTATTAAATTCTCTCCTCTTTCTTTTCTTGTAACCAATAGGATAGAAATTTTAGGCAAACATATTCAAAGCCACTTAATTCAATATGCGCTATTACAAGTTCTTCAGGATTATTGCTTCCCTTGACTACTTTTAGTACAAATTTACTTAATTTTTCAAAGTGTTCTGCGACTTCTTTGTGCTTAAAAAACATATTGTAAGTTTGCCTGCCTATCTCTGTGAGTGGATTATAGCAAAAAAATGCCTCTAAAAACTCCAAATGTTCATCAGGATTATCAAAAGTGGGTTCTATGATGCGGTCTGTAGTGGCTTCTAACAAACTTTGATGATTGTAAACCTCTGCGTTTAGAAACAAATTTTTCAAAATTTCTTCTACTATCTCTCTGTTTTTCAACGAATTAGGAATAAATGTGCCTTTATGATTTTGGTTACATTTTTTGCAGGTAGGCAAGTAATTTTCCCAACAATATGCCAAATACGGAAAGCCATCTTTTGGCAAAAAATGTTCTACATCAAAAGTATCATTTGAAATTCGAATACCACAAAAAACACAAGCATTTTCACTCATTTCTAACAAGCGTTTGCGGATTTTAGAAATTTTATCTGTGTCCAAACAAGTGCTATTCCAACGTGCTTGAATCTTGCCTGAAGCATCATGCAAGGTTTGGTAAAACTTGATTTTTTGGCTTTTTGATTTCTCAAGGTCATTGTCTAAACAATCAGGGGCAGGCAAGCGTTCTATTTTTTTCATTTTACGAGGCTATAGAGTGAATCTAAAGAGCGTTTGCGTGGGTCATCTTCGCCCAAATTAGGCAAAATTTGCGCATACAATTCCACAATTTCCTGTTTCAAAATATCAACAGGTTGCACTGTGTAATCTCTCACTTTGTTGCTAAAATTTTTTAGCATTTCAGGCAAAGAAATGGTTTGCGTTTTGTCTTCAAATGCCTTGTCATTGAAATCCACATGAAAGGCTTGCGCATACACATCTGCCAAATACCAATTTTTCGGATTGCCTAATTTTTTGGCTGTTACCTTGTTTTCCTCGCGTATAAGCTCGTAAGCCTCG
>JAAFJK010000138.1 GCA_013298105.1 Cytophagales bacterium | reverse complement strand
GCTTTATCAAACGTACTTCAAGAGGCAGAGAAGCTACCGAAAAAGCCTATCAACATCTTGGATTCGCGTTCAATAAAATACAAGGTTTGTTTGAACTTCCGCCTGAAAAAAAATAACGGTTGTCTGAGAATTTTTATGTTAGTGCTGATTTTGTCATTGTGATAACGACATAATCAAGGTTCTTAGAAAGTTATTACGGAGGTTTAATTTTTAGAGAGCTTCAACCCTTCGGGTGGCTAAACTAACTAACTCATTTTGAGTTAGTTAGTTTAGCCACCCGAAGGGTTGAAGCAACATTACTTACTTTTTCAATCCCTCATATTTCAAGTTCCGCAATAACTTTCGAAGAACCCATAATTAATTTGTGAAAGAGGCACGCGGATAACACAGATTTTTTAATTTCTGAAATATAAAAAATCCGTGAAAATCCGCTTAAGGAATGAAAATAAAATAACATGATAATTTCACTCACGCGAAGCCACGCTGTAAGCGTCTGTTGGTATTGCTTAACCGCGTAAAAGCTCGATAACAGACGCTTACAGCGTGGCTAAATATGCTCAAGTTATTTTTTACTCGTTCCTAATCTGCGTTATCCGCGTGCCAAAAGCATACACAAAAACGCTACTAATCTTTAAAGTCGTTATCAAATTGTGGGCAAAGCGAACAATCGCGTGGTTCGCTCAAGATGACAAAGCGCGCTATTTCCCCTCCACAAAAATTGTCAGAGAACCTGTTTTTTTAGAGGCGAAACACCCTATCGGTAGCCACCAAATCCATGCAACTGTAGGCAAGGAGGACTTGCGCAGTAGCGACTACATCTTGCTCACAGTAGCGAGCAATGCGCTCTACATCAGCCTCATTCCAAAAGACCTCGCCTACCATACTGCCGTCCATGTCTGACTTTGGAGAAGGTATCCCAAAAGTGGCGCAAAGCAGTTCAAGTTTCGTATAGCTTTTGTAGTCGCCAAACTTCCATAGCTCCATGCTATCCACAAAGGGTGTTTCCCAAGGTTTTTTGCCTTGTATCTGTAGTAGGCGTGGCAAGACAATTTTATTGATTAAAAACCGCCTGCAAAGATACGGAAAGTCAAATTCTTTGCCATTGTGGGCGCAGAGTTGCCAGCCTTGTATGCGTGGGCTTTCGAGCATTTGTTTGAATCCCTGTAAGATTTTTACTTCATCTATGTCAAAGAAGGACTTTACCTTGATTTGTGCCTCCTCGCCTTCCCAATGTATATAGCCTACGCTGATACATACGATACGCCCAAACTCTGCATAAATAGCGGCACGTTCTAAAAATTTCATTTCAGGAGTCCAAGGGTTTGCGGGGTCTTCGTCTTTGATTTTGATACTTTCGGCTTTGTGTTCCCACATTTTGTGCATACCTTCAGATAGCTCGTCATAGCTTTTATGGCTTCGGACAGTTTCTATATCCAAGAACAGCATCTTAGACAGTGTTTCTTTTGTAAACATATTTAGCGTATTTTTTTGCTAAATTACAAGTTTTTTTGAAAAATACAAAACTTGCCTACCAATACCGCCAAAAAGCCCACATTTTGCGGGTAGGCAAGTAGTTCAAATCTTCTTCCTGTGCGTAGGCTTCGCGCTCAAAACAAATGTGCATATAGGCGATATGGTGATTCCTATATTTCACTAAATTGTAGAAATAATGCCCCATATACAAGATATAAAAAGGCAATATCAACAGTTCAAGCTGTTGGCGGAGATGGATTTTTTCGTGGTTGATGAGTGTATAATCGTGGCGATAGGCATATCGTTTGACAAAAATAAACGGAAAAATAGCCATCGCATGGTATGCCAAAATAGGCATTTTAACAACAATATAGGGGATTTTCATAAGATTGGGAGGGTAGAAGTTTGAGGTAAGGGCGTTATTTTTAGCTTTTTACCATAATCTCTTTCAGGGTACTCAATGCCTCTTTTTGAGTGGCGATAGTTTCATCTTTGGCTTTGAGTATTTCTGCAAATAGCTCTTTGTCTGTTTGGTAGTAGTCAGTCTTAGTTAAATGTTCGTTTTTTTCGGTTGGCAATCCGCTTGCGGTTGTCAATCCGAAAAAAAGACCGCGAACAGGTAAGAAAGACTGACCAGTAGTTGTTAGGAATGAAAATAAAATAACATGATAATTTCACTCACGCGAAGCCACGCTGTAAGCGTCTGTTGGTATTGTCTAACCGCGTAAAAGCTCGATAATAGACGCTTACAGCGTGGCTAAATATGCTCAAGTTATTTTTTACTCGTTCCTAACTTATGCGCTATGAGGTCTTGCTTGATGCTTTTTTCTTCGCGCATTTTTTTGAGTTTATGATGAAATGCCATAGTTTTAGGCTAATTTTGTGGTCTATTTGGTAGCCACAAAAGTAGGTAAACTTTGCCTAAACGCCAAATATAACTTTAGCTTATTTGGTAGTTTTCAATAAATTAAAATATTGATAGTCAAATAGTTGTATAATTTATTGTTTCGCTTTTATTTGGCTATAAGTGTCATTTTATCAAATATATGAAAAAAATCATTTTGTTTGTCTTTTCATGCTTGCTCACTTCACAAGGCTTTGCGCAAAGTGGATATGTAAAGCATATTTTTGAAATAGGTAAGAGTAGTACAATTTTTCAAAATTGGGAATCTTTGGATATGTCATATCATCCTACGCCTATTACAGACATTGCCTATACTTTTTTTGCAAATAAAAATATAGGCATATCTCTAAACTATCACATCAGTACAGGCGAAATAATAAAGGAGGCAAAAGAAAAATATAAATATCTTGTGCCTGGAGAAGAATACTATTATTCAAGATATATAAATGATAGACGTATTAACTGTTGGGATATTATGGCATCTTACAGGGCAAAGTATAGGAAACACAGTATTCAGGGTGTGTTGGGCTTAACCCATAGAAGGGATAGATACCACGAACACTATATTAACCCTTATTGGGGACTATCCAGCACACCTCACGAATTTCGCTCTATAGGCTATGCTATAGCAATGTCCTATCAGTTTCGGGTAGTTCGTAACTTTGGTATTTCAGCGGAAAGTGTATTTCGAAGTAGTAAGAATATACCAAACACCTTCACATACGGTATAAAACTCTCCTACCTGATATGGAACAAACGAAAAGAGAAAAAAGCAGAAGGAAGTGAAAAATAATGCGCTTGCCTACCCGCTACACAGCAGGCAGGCAAGGTTTTTATGTTACACACATTCCGCTACCGCACTTTTCGACACCAGCAAGCGACAGCTTTTGCACGAAGTTGTTGGTACTCAAAAAATTGGGTAGGCAAGTGTAGCTATAGAATAAAATTACACCCAATTTTTTGAAATACCAACAACGGCAGGAAAAAAGGTTCTTCGAAAGTTATTGCGGAATTTGAAATAGGAGGCATTGTAAAAGTAAGTCATGTTGCTTCAACCCTTCGGGTGTCTAAACTAACTAACTCATTTTGAGTTAGTTAGTTTAGACACCCGAAGGGTTGAAGCTCTCTAAAAATCAGACACCCGCAATAACTTTTTAAGAACCAAAAAAGAAAATACCCACTCTACATCACAATTTTATAAATCACTGAAAATGAATAAATTAAAGGCATTCTTTACGAATATTTG
>JAAFJK010000434.1 GCA_013298105.1 Cytophagales bacterium | reverse complement strand
GCTTCAACCTCCCTCCCAGCCTCCCTCCAAAATGGAGGGAGGAGAAAAAGCCCCTCTCCAAAATGGAGAGGGGTTGGGGAGAGGTTAATAATCTTAAACTTTTTGAACCATGAAAAAATCCGACATCAAACAAATGCCGCGCTATTTTGATAGATACATAGCTTTGGCAGAAGACGTTTCTTTGTTAGAGTCTTTGCAGGTAAGTTTGCAAGAACTCGAACAAGCCCCTATAGACACATGGCTCGCTTTGGGCGATAAAGTCTATGCAGAAGGAAAATGGACTGTAAAGGACATTTTACAGCATTACATAGATACGGAAAGGGTGTTTGTGTATCGCATCTTGGCGATTGCGCGTGGCGACAAGCAAAAAATGATTCCATACAATGAGGAAGATTTTGCAAAAAATACCAACGCCAACAACCGAACTGTGCAAGACATTTTGGAAGAATTGATGTTGGTTAGGCGTGGTACGATTGCTATGTTCAAATCTTTCAATGCTGAAATGTTGCACCAAATAGGCAATGGCTATGACGATATGCAATATTGCCCTTTATCCTTGGGTTTTATGCTGGCGGGACATCAACGTTGGCATATCAAAGTGCTTGAGGAAAGGTATTACCCACTATTAACTACCTAAAGCTATGTTAGAAATCAGACCAATTTGTGAAAATTGTAACAAACCGCTTCCAAACGAAAGTGAGGAAGCGATGATTTGCAGTTATGAATGTACGTTTTGCAAAGATTGCGTGGAAAATGTCTTGAAAAAAGCCTGCCCAAATTGCGGAGGCAGGCTTGAAAAACGACCTATCAGACCGCAAAACTTGCCTGCCTGATATGACAAATTACTTTTTCTTCTTTTCCTTTTCTGTCTTTGTGGCAGGTTCAAAATTCAGAGAAGCCGAATTTATACAATAACGCATACCTGTTGGCGCGGGTCCGTCATCAAAAACATGACCTAAATGTCCATCACATTTGCCACATACCACCTCCACACGCTCCATGCCATGTGTTTTGTCTGTATTTGTTTTTACGGCATATTGGGTATGGGGAGTCCAATAACTTGGCCAACCTGTACCTGAATCAAACTTATGTGTAGAAGCAAAAAGTTTATGTCCACACCCCGCGCAAGTATATGTACCTTCTTCGTGATGGTCATAATATTTGCCTGTAAAGGCACGTTCTGTTCCTTTTTCGCGCAAAATACGATACTGTTCGGGTGTGAGGCAAGTTTGCCACTGTTCTGGCGTTTTTTCTGTAACAGTTGTACTTGGTGATTCTTTTTGGGTAGGTGTTTGGCTTTGTGATTGGCAGGCAAATAGACAAAGTGCAAGACACGATAGCAGGAATTTTTGCATTTTTTAGTGAGAAATAAGTTATACCAATGAGTACAAAAATCGTGCTATCGGGTAGGCAAGGTCGCAAAATCTTTGAAGTGAATTTTGGCTTCTGCCAATAATTCTTCTCGCACTATCGGCACTACCCCCAAATGCTCACAGACAAGCCCTCCCGCTAAATTTGCCAAACCTGCCAAAATAGCAGGCTTTAAGCCTAAAGCCAAAGCCAAAGAAGCCACACTCACTACCGTATCGCCCGCCCCCGACACATCGGCTATAGTGCGCAGATGGGCAGGCAAGTGATGAGATTCGGTTTCAGCATCTATATAAACGCCTCTTTCAGAAAGCGTTACTAAGGCTTGAGCCACATTCAACCGCTCTTTCAATAAGCTGATAGCCTTTTTGAGTTCCTCCATGTCTTTGGCATTGAAGTCTATCTTTAAACCTTCTTTGAGTTCTTTGAGGTTTGGTTTGAAGACAGTTGCACCTCTGTAGTGCCAAAAATTCCGCAACTTTGGGTCAACTATAGTAGGTATGCGGTGTGCGGAGGCAAGGTGCATAGTTTTTTGAATAAGCTCTTGGCTCAAAACGCCCTTGTCATAATCTTCAAAAATGACCACGTGCGCAGTGGGCAAAAGTGTCGCTATGCGTTCCCAAAGGGCTTCGGCATCAGAGGCAGACAAAAGATTGGTTTGCTCTGAATCTACCCGCAGAAGGTGCTGATGTCCAGAAAGAATCCTGTGCTTGATAGTCGTAACACGCTCCGCGCTTGTGCATATCCCTTCGGCAGAAAGGCTGTTTTTGGCTAAAATATCCAAGAAATCTTGCCCTTCAGTGTCCTTGCCTACCGTAGCGCATAGAATAGGCGTAGCCCCCAGAGCCTGTATATTCAGGGCTACATTGGCGGCTCCACCCAATCTTTTCTCTTTGTCCTTCACTTGGACTATAGGTACAGGAGCTTCGGGCGATATCCGATTTACTTCTCCCCAAAGGTACGAATCAATCATCACATCACCTATTATCAAGACACGCAAGCGCGTAAAATCTTCAAAAATCTTATCAAAATCAAGTAACATAAAGGACATTTACGATTTAAGATGTACGATTTACGAGTTGTTTGACAATCAGGGCTTCTTCAACATGAGGAACGAGTAAAAAATAACTTGGACATTTTGCTAATCTTTACAATATCTTACTGTTTGCGCGCTTCTATTGCGCCTCGTCTAAACTCAATATATTGCACAAAACCTGACCATCTTATTTTTTACTCGTTCCTTACCACAGAAATTGTCAGACAACTACAAAAAACTTGATGCAAAAATAGAAAAAAAGTGTGTGATTGATATTGTAATTCATTAAAAAATAAAGTTCCTGCTATTTGAAATAGCCAAATGATATACCTACTTGAATAGTTGGCTGTCGCAAATCTACCTCCAAATTATATTTTTCGTTTTTTGCGCCCCACGCGAATCTGTAGCCCACACCTGCATATCCTTGTAGCCAAGAAAAGAAATTCAGTTCTACATTCACATGAGGCGCGACCATCAGTCCATCTAAACGCCTGACGAGGCGCGTGTTGTCATAGATATTATTGCTCAATTCGTAAGTTTGCAATCCTATGTAGCCCACTTTGCTACCTATATTCAAGTGTATAGGGCGATTGGGGGCAATTTTAAAACCTATAGTGCCGCCTATTTGCAACATTTTTGTATCTTGGTTGTCCAAATAGTTGTTTTCAAGGTCTTCGGGTGCTACTGAGATGAGGCTGTATCCGCCTATATAAAATCGTTGATTGTAGAGTGCCGCCGCTTCGCCACCTATCGCGTAGGCAAGTCCGAGCTTGGTAGGCAAGGAAAGTTCATTCAATACACTGAAATAACCTGAAAGGCGTGTCTTGCCATTTTTATTGCATTTCAAAACGGTTTGAAATGCACTTTTGCGGGTAGGTGTACTGTCGCTTTGTGCATAGATTTGGGTTGCCCAACACAAGCAAAGCAAGAAAATAGCTATCTTTTTCATATTTTTTATGGTTTTGATGCTATGACAATTTGTACCTTGCCTACCCCTACTGCTTTTTTAATTTTTTTTATTCTGTAGTAAAAAAGCCTTTGATGTGAATCACATCAAAGGCTTTTTTGTTATTCAGTGAGCTAAACAACTTATGCAACGACTTTTTCGACTAATACCATAATCGTATCATTCAAAACTTCGACTACACCGCCATCTACCTGAAACGTTTTTTTGCCATCTTTGAGTGTATTCAAAAATATTTCGCCTCTGCCCAGCGTACTGATAAGAGGGGCGTGTCCTTTCAAAATTTCAAAACCGCCTGTAGTACCAGGAAATTTAGCTTGCGATATTTCGCCTTCAAAGACTTGTTTATCGGGAGTGATTACTTTTATTTGCATTTTAGTTGTTGGTTATTGGTTGATAGTTGTTGGTCTTTAGTTGATAGTTGTTGGTCTTTAGTTGATGGTTGTTGGTTGATAGTTGTTGGTCTTTAGTTGATGGTTGTTGGTTGATAGTTATTGGTCTTTAGTTGATAGTTGCTGGTCTTTAGTTGTTGGTTTGTCGCTATCAACTATTAACTATCAACTATTAACTATTAACTATCAACCAACAACTATTAACTATCAACTATCAACTATCAACCAACAACCAACAACTAATAACTATCAACCAACAACTAATAACTATCAACCAACAACCAAATACTTATTTTCTACCAGCCGCTTCTTTTTTCAATTTGTCAGCTTTTTCGATAGCATCTTCTATAGTACCTACAAGGTTGAATGCAGGTTCGGGGAGTTTCAAAAGTTCGTCATCTTCGAGGAGCATTTTGAAGCCTTTGATAGTGTCCTTAATATCTACAAGTACACCTTTCAAGCCTGTGAACTGCTCTGCCACGTGGAAAGGCTGTGATAAGAAACGCTGAATACGGCGCGCCCTGTTTACAGTTTTGCGGTCGTCTTCAGAAAGTTCATCAAGCCCAAGAATCGCAATAATATCTTGTAGTTCGTTGTAGCGTTGAAGCGTTTGTTTTACGCGCTGTGCTATAGTATAGTGTTCTACACCTACTATAGAAGGCGTAAGGATACGCGAAGTAGAATCCAAAGGATCCACCGCAGGATAGATACCCAATGCCGCAAGTTTACGAGAAAGTACCGTAGTAGCGTCCAAGTGAGAGAAAGTAGTCGCGGGGGCAGGGTCAGTCAAGTCATCAGCAGGCACATATACGGCTTGTACTGAAGTGATAGAGCCACGCTTGGTAGAAGTAATGCGTTCTTGCATCACACCCATCTCTGTAGCGAGTGTAGGCTGATAACCCACCGCAGAAGGCATACGACCTAAGAGTGCAGATACTTCTGAACCCGCTTGAGTAAAGCGGAAGATGTTATCCACAAAGAAAAGAATGTCTTTTCCTTTTCCTTCGCCATCGCCATCGCGGAAGTATTCGGCTATACTTAGTCCAGAAAGAGCCACACGCGCACGCGCACCTGGGGGTTCGTTCATCTGTCCAAAGATAAAGGTTGCTTGAGATTTTGCCATTTCTTGCAAATCCACTTTGCTCAAGTCCCAGCCACCTTCTTCCATAGAGTGTTTGAAGGCTTCGCCATACTTGATGATATTTGCTTCTATCATCTCGCGGAGGAGGTCATTGCCTTCGCGTGTGCGCTCGCCTACCCCAGCAAACACCGAAAGACCATCATACGCCTTTGCAATGTTGTTGATAAGCTCTTGGATAAGTACCGTCTTGCCTACCCCTGCACCGCCAAACAAACCGATTTTACCACCTTTCAAATACGGTTCAAGCAAATCAATTACTTTGATACCTGTAAAAAGCACTTCTTCAGTAGTAGAAAGGCTCTCAAAAGTAGGTGCTTGCTTGTGTATAGAGGTTATTTTGGATTTGGAGTGGTCAAAAGGAATACCATCTATAGGCTCACCCACTACATTGAATAGACGACCTTTGATGACATCACCTGTGGGCATAGAGATAGTACGACCTAAGTCTATCACGTCCATGCCACGCTGAAGTCCTTCTGTACCGTCCATAGCAATCGTGCGCACTCGGTCTTCGCCTAAGTGTTGCTGACATTCGAGTACTACTTTTTGTCCGTTGGATTTGATAACTTCCAGCGCGTTGTAGATATTGGGGAGCGTAGTACCTTCAGCCGTAAAGCTAACGTCCACTACAGGTCCGATTATTTGTGTAATTTTTCCGACATTCGCCATAAAAAAGGGAACTTTGTTTTTAAGTGTGCAAATTTAGCGTAAAATTGAAATTTTTGCTACTATGTGGAGTTTTTTTTTCAAAAATTTGTATATTGCTTGTATTTGACACCCCAAAATTTGCAATCCTATCAAAGTTGTGTATCTTTGCCCCCATGAATAGACATCTACGAATACTTTGTTTGGCGTATCTTTTCGGCATAGTTGCCTACCCTGTCAGCGCACAAACCCCTTCTAAAAAAGGCGTAAAACAATTCAATGCCGCCAAAAATTTATTTGCGCTTGAAAAGTATGCTGAAGCAAGGATACTTTTTGCAGAAGTCCAAAAGAATCCAAAAAACTTTGACTTGCGGGCAGATGCACGTTTTTATACAGCCGTTTCTTTGATGAAAGAAAATAACCACACAGAAGCGGCGCGTGAATATGAAAACTTGCTACAGGACTTTCCTGCCTTCGCAGGCAAGGAAGATGTCCGCTATATGCTGGCAGAGATGCAGTTCCAAAAACGTGAGTACCTCAAAGCATTACAGACTTTAGAAAGCCTCAAAAATGAAGCCCTTGCCTCCCAAATAACGAATATGAAAGGGTATTTTTTGCGCCCAACAGATATGAATACCTTGCGTGGGCTATTTGAAAAATACCCCAAAGATAAACTTATCGCGCAACTGATGGTAGATAAAATGGCTGTCCAAGCTACTCAAGAGGCAGAAGTAGAAGCTATGGAGTCGCTTATCAAAGAACTTTCTTTGGAAAAACCAACGGCTGTGCGCTTTGAGCGAAAAATATTTACCAAGCCTACTTACAAAGTCGCGGTGCTACTGCCTTTTGATTTCCAAAAAATGAAAAACCGCGATACCACTACCCTGAATCGTATATCTATAGCTATGTATCAAGGTATGCGCATTGCGAAGCGCGAACTTGATACGCTGAATGGCGCAAAAGTCCATCTCTTTGTATATGAAATAGGTAAAAATGACAAAGCAAAACTTGAAAAACTTATCCAAGACAAAGAATTTGAGGACATTGATGCCTTTATAGGACCGCTTTATGACACGCTTTACAAATCTATAGTGGATATTTTGCCAAAGCAAAAAACGATATTGCTCAATCCCATCTCTGTAGATGGCAAACTTGCCTCAAGTCCTTATACCTACCTCTATGAGCCTTCTACTGAAACTCAAGCCCAAAAAGTAGTCGAGTTCTTGGGTGCAAATGCTGAAAAAGACAACAAAAATATGGTTATCTTTTTTGATGATTTGAAAAAAAATAAAAACCTTGCCTCCCTCGTAAAGCAAAAAGCCGAAACTATGGGCTTCAAAATATTAGCGTTTGAGGAAGTTTCTGCCAGCGATTATGAAGCTATCCAAACTACTTTGCGGAAATATAATCGTTTTGAAGTGGGCTGTATGTTCGTGGCAAGTACCAGCAATTTGATTGCACAAGAAATTACCAAACAACTCCAAGCCGAAAATTACCAAGTCCCTGTGATAGTTCCCGAAGCGTGGCTTCGCATACAAAGTATTGAATATGAGGTATATGAAAAACTAAAAATCCATATCTTGTACCCTGAATACCTCGATACAGAGGACAAAAATCCCAGCGTTACTAAGTTCAAACTTGCCTACGCGAACTTAGTAAGGCAGGAACTTGCAGGCAACAATCTGTATCCGTACATAGGTTACGAACTCATACACTATCTTGCCAAAACATGGGAAAAGGCAGGTACACAGGCAGATTATAAGAAAGTATTTGAAAAGACCACGCCCTATCAAACCAAAACACATGATTGGCTTGACTACAGGGCAGGCAAGCAGGATAATCAGTTTGTGCCTATTTTGCGGTTCAAAAAGGTAGAAAATGAGGTAGAGATAGAATTGGCAAACCAGCCTAAGTAGGTTTTACTTGACACTTGCTTCTTTCATCTCAAATTTGTTTTCTTGGTATTTGGAAGGGCATTTCATGAGTATTTTATCCGCTACAAACTCATTATTTTGGTATTTGCCAATGACCACTACCTGTTCAGAGCGTTCGAAGTCGGCGGGTTTGGGATTGCGATAAATCACGCGCTCGGCACGTTTTTCTTGGTCTATGAGTGTAAAAGCAAAGAAATTCGGGTTAATTTCGGGCTTGTATTCAAGCTCCAAAACTTTGCCTTGTGGGTTTTTGCGCAATGCGCCTACTACGTGGATTTTGGTAGTGCGTCCATTTTTTGCCATTTCTTCAGCTTGTTTGAAGCTCACGTATTGGCTGGCATCTCCCATAGTCGTGATGATCATACCTATCGCAACTGCAATGACAATGATGCCTATAATGTGGGTGGGTTTCATAAAAAGGTTGATGTGAATATGCACAAAAATAAATATTATTTTTGAATAAATCAAAAGCCGCCTAAAAAATATCTTGCTGTGGGAATTGTCCTGTTGATACCAAAACAATTCCCACAGCAAGAAAAATATCATAGGAACGACTAAAAAATAACTTGAGAATATTTAGCCACGCTGTAAGCGTCTGTTATCGAGCTTTTACGCGGTTAGGCAATACCAACAGACGCTTACAGCGTGGCTTCGCGTCAGTGAAATTATCATGTTATTTTATTTTGATTGCTTATGTCGTTATCAGAGCGTGGCTAAACAATCTAAATTTCAACCATCAACCATCAACTCTCAACCTTCAACCTTCAACTCTCAACCATCAACCTTCAACCATCAACCTTCAACTCTCAACCCTCCTACTTCGGCAAGTATTTTTCTCCAGCACCTGTGCGTATGCGTTCAAGATTTTTGATAGCTGTCGAGCTGATATGCTCAAATTGGTCATCACAAGCTATGAATATAATGTCAAGTGCAGGCTTCATATCTTTCATGAATCGCCATTGGTTAATCTCATAATCCAAATCTGCCCCATTGCGCAAACCACGAATCAGCGTAATATGGGCATCTTTTTCTTTTTGCGCTATATAATCCGTCAAAAAACCCACAAAAGTTTCGCTCTGTCTGTATTTCACCACTTCCAAATCTAAGGCTTTGCGGTTGTCGGTTTTTTCTGGATTGATGCCTTGCGCAATGATTACTTTGTCGAATATTTTTTCGCCTTTTTCCAAAATATTCAAATGTCCAAAATGAAAAGGGTTGAAAGAACCCGCATACACCCCTATACGCGGTTTGTATTGGGTTACATAGTCTTGCAGGCAGGCAAGGTTTTGGGCATTTTCAGGATAAGTACGCCTGAATTTGTCCAAAATCTGTAGTCTGGCTACTTTATAAAGGCTATAATCAAGCCATTGATATTCTTGAAAAATCTGTTTTTCCCATTCGAGAAGTTGCACAAATGAACTGTGCGTAACGACACGCATATCCAATGCACAAAAAATACGCCCCAGTTTGTCGTTGGATTGATGGTCTTTGGTAGCCAAGATGATGTCCCTGATTTGTAGGGCGTTGGGGTGGTTTTCGGCATATTGCATGAATACTTGTGCCGACTGCTCCTCATTGTCCCTTGCCAATACATCATACACCCAGTCGTGAAAAAAAGCCACAACCTGCAAAACTTCTTTTTCGGCTTGGTCTATGTCGCCTTGCTGTGCCAAAAGCGCAATGTCTTCCAAAAGTTTTTGCAGGTGCGCTTCGGTGTGGTAGTATCTGTGAGGCTCACGCCAAGCACGCATGGCGTGTGCTATGTCTGTTACACCATACTCGGCAAGTAAAGAGCTATAAGGGGCATAAAATTCCATGCCTCAAATATACTATAAAAAATTAAAAGTGTTTTTTTTTGAAAAATAAGATGTATTGTTTTTGTGCATTTTGAGATAAGTTTATTTTTTAGTCTAATTATTTTGTTCATTCACCCCAAAAAACGCACTGTTTGTCGAGTTGTTATTTAATTCAATAATCTTTCATTGTAATATTTAATGCAAATATGTATTTTTGCGCTTCCATTTCAACTTTCAGAAACGCTACTTTGGTAGGCAAGGTAGTTCTTTTTTTTAACAAAGAAAATAATTTAAATTTATCGTAAATTAAAGTTGTTTTATTAGGTGGTTATACATAACTTTGCATTATAGCGAACTAAATATTAGTTCTACACCAAAATTAAAAATAAAATGAATCATATACCAAACTTTTACAAACGATGTTGTAGTTTTGCACTTATACTGTTGTTGTCCTTACATAGCCTGGCAGTGCAAGCCGCCAATGCCTACATACCACGTTTTGTAGCTATGAAGTGGCTTATCGGCAACCAATATGTGTGGCTTGATGAAACATTGAAGAAATCTATAGAGGTACGAGTCGCGCAGTACGACTACGCACTTATTCAAAAAAACATAGAGGTTATCAAGATGTACTTAGAATTTGGGCAAGATTATATCCACAACAACGGAGATTTGATACCCAAAGAATATGTTTATCTAATGCTTTTGGACAATAAACTTGTCAAGGCTTCTGCCAACAATCATGCCAGTGCCGACAATGCGCTGTGGAGCTTAAGTGATTGGCGTGTCCATGTACTGGGGGCTGGTAGTAGATTTTATGAAGATAAGTACACCACCGACCGCAACAGCCTTTTGAGTAGCACCCAAGCTATGATACATGAGCTAAAAAGTTCAAATGGCTCAATCCGTAACTGGGCGTTGAATCTGCTTACGCTTGATTATGGTTACAAAGAGGCACAAGACAAAATAAATACCCACTATAACCAGAAGATTAGCCTTTACAAAGACAAGACTGACTTCAAACTTACTATGCAAGCCGCTATTTTGGTAGAATATTTTGCCTTGAGGCACGTACTGGAGTATGCTATCAAAGAAAGCACAAGCCAACTTCAGGCACGCATTTATCGCCACCCTTTGAAAGAAGGAATTAGTTTGAAAAAGGCGGCACATAAGTTCAAATTAAGCAAGGAAACACTTTTGATGTATAATGGCTGGATAAAAAATCAAAAGACAAATAAAGACATAGAACAGAATTGGTTTGTACCTACAGAAAACGTACACACATATATCCCGCCATCTTCACCTCAAAAAGAGATTATCAGAGAACCTACAATTCCAATGCCCAAGATTGCGCCCAAAAACGCAGTAATTAAAAATCAACCACCTGTAGTACCTGAACCGAAGAATATTTCATTTGACTTGCCTGTTTTTCATATCGTGTCCAAAGGAGAAACACTTTTCTCTATTGCCAGAAAATACAACATTTCTTTAGATAGTTTGCGTGCCTTGAATCCTATGTTCAGACCAAACCTCGATAATCGCCTTGTGATTGGTACAAGGTTGCTGGTAGTACCCACAAGCGAACATCAGAGAAAAACTTTCCACCCCAAGAAAAAAGAAGAAATCTACACGAACCCACGCGGTGATAAAAGAGTAAAAGATGAAAATGTCATCTCAAAACCTGCGCCACACCTTAAGCCTATTCAGCGACTAAGGAACATGAGAAAAGTACGTCTTGAGGGAAATAGAGGCATAGAAAAACACTATCCACGCCTCAGCCCCACCCAAAAGTCGCCCTACAAAGACTATAAATATAAACTCCCTGATTCAAAAAAATAAACCATAAGGAACGAGTAAAAAATAACTTGAGCATATTTAGCCACGCTGTAAGCGTCTGTTATCGAGCTTTTACGCGGTTAGGCAATACCAACAGACGCTTACAGCGTGGCTTTGCGTGAGTGAAATTATCATGTTATTTTATTTTCATTCCTAATAAAAAAACGCCTACTTATCTAAGAAGTGGGCGTTTTTTTATTTTTCTACGATTGTCAAGGTCTGCAACCATGGACAACGTGTCAAAAAAGTCTATCTCTCAAAATAGAAATCTCCAACATAGGGCTTACTTTTTCATACAAAATCTTGTAAACAGCTTTGGTGATAGGCATATCTACCTGTAGCTCGCTCATCATATCATAAATGCCATGCACTGCATAGTAGCCTTCAGCTATCATATTCATCTCCATTTGGGCAGATTTTACGGTGTATCCGCGCCCAATCATGTTGCCAAAAGTACGGTTTCGGCTAAATTGTGAGTAAGTCGTTACGAGCAAATCGCCCAAATAAGCCGAGCCATTCAGGTCGCGCTGAAGTGGGTTCAAGCGTGTAAGAAAGCGGTTGATTTCTTGCATGGCATTGGACACAAGGACGGCTTGAAAGTTGTCGCCATAGTTCAGTCCATGTGTGATGCCTGCCGCAACCGCAATGATATTCTTCATGACCGCACAAAATTCTATCCCTACTACATCTGCGCTTGTGGCTACTTTGATATAGCGGCAGGCAAGGAGTTGGGCAACTTTTTGGGCGGTAGTCTTATCTTCAGACGCAATGGTAAGGTATGACTGTTTTTCTAAAGCCACTTCTTCAGCGTGGCAGGGACCCGCTACGACCGCAGTCTGATGGCTCAAAACGCCATAATTTTTCTCCAAATACTCTGTAACCAACAAATGTCCATTGGGAATAATGCCCTTTACGGCAGATATGATGACCTTGCCTGCCAAATCTGCGGGCGTGAGGGAGGCAAGGGCATCTTGCACGAATGCGGCAGGCACGACTATGAACACGAAGTCGGCTTCTTTGATAGCTTCTTTGAGGTTTTCGTGGGGTTTTACTTTGGCTTTATGAATCTGGACACCGCTTAGATAGTCAGGATTGTGGCGGTATTTTTGGATATGTTTTACGGCTTCCCGATTGCGCAACCACCAATTTATTCTGTTGTTGTTTTCACTCAACATTTTTACTATGGCTGTAGCCCAGCTGCCTCCTCCTATCACTGCTACGCGGGTAGGGGGCGTTTCGGTGCGCTTTTTGCGCTTGCCTATGATTCGTCTGAAAAGTTTGTTCATGTAGTCATAAAAATCTCTTGATGCAAATAAAGTAATTTATTTAGATTTTTTACAATACTTTTACTTGATAGCCTTCTTTTTCTAAAAATTGGGCAACTTTTGGGCGAAAGTCGCCTTGCAAAATGATTTCACTGTCTTTGGCAGAGCCACCTACGCCACAGAGTGTCTTTAGGTTTTTGGCAAGGCTGACAAGGTCATCTTCCTTGCCTACGAAGCCTGTGATGAGCGTTACTTGCTTGCCTGCCCGCGCCTTTTTGTCCAACTGTACGCGGAGTTTTTGGTCTTGGGGGGCGAGTGTTTCTATTTCTTCGGGTGTATCATATTGATACGCAAAGTCAGGGTCTGTAGAATATACGACTCCTTCGCGGTTTTTGGGCTTTTTCATATAGCAAAATTAGCCAAAAGTTTGAAAATCACAAAAAGTACCCCATAAAAATAGGCAACTCAATGTGTGAGTTGCCTTGTTTTTAGTTGGTAGAAGTTCTTGATTTTCTACGTTTTTTGTTGGCTACGGCAGTAGATTTTGTGGTAGCTTTGCTGTCTGTAGAAGCGACTGTTTTGTCTGTGGTGCTTACAGAAGCCGTTTCTTTTTTCTTATCACAACCAGCTGTGGAGCTACCTCCGCCACAAGTTTTGGAGCATTGAGCGTGTGCCGCGAAGCCTAAAAAGCTAAAAGCAAGCACGAAAAGCGTTTTTTTCATATCAAAAAAGTATTATGTGAATTGAATGTTCAAAAATAAGAAAGTCCTTCCAAAAAAACTAATTTTGGAAGGGCTTTAGGATAATTTTAACTTTTAACGCGCACGCAAATATTGTTGATAGATTTGGTTCAAAAACGCTTGATTGGGTTCGTAGTAGCCTGTCGTTTCGAGTATTATCTCTGTGTTTTCAGCAGGCATTTCTTTCAACTCAAAGGTTATCTCGATGCGCTCACCTTTTTTCAAAATATGGTATTGGGCATCATTTTTCTGCAAATCTGTTTGGGTGGGCAGGTAAGTTTGCTTGCCTACTTTGAGGACAAGGCTATTCAGGTACGAAGTTTCCTCTTTTTCTTCTTGGATACGTATGCGCACTTTTCCGTCTATGATTTGTGTGTGTGCAAGGCGCGTTTTAGAAGTGCTTTCAGCATTTTTGCCTACTACATCTTTGATTACTTCACAGATTTTGGTGTACTCCATACCATTCCAAACGTACAAGAAAGGGCAACTGAGGCAATACCAGTTTTTGAACTCTGTTTTTTTGATAGTGAGCGAGATATTTTTATTTACTTCAAGTTCTTCTATCACTACGCCATCTGCCGCTTCTTCAGGTTTGCCATTGTTTGGGTCAAAACTGGTAGAGGCAGGATTGTAGATGACCACGATGTATTTTCCTTGTGCTACACCTGCGAAAGTAGCAGGGGCGGGTTTGTATTTTTTGGCTTCTTTGTAGGCTTTCCAGACGCTCCACCAGCCATATTCTGCCTTGTCTGTTACCTCATTTTTGTTAATGAGTGCCACTACACAACCTTTTATTTCTGATTTTACGCTTACTTTGAAGCCTTTTTTTTGTCCAAAGGTCGTCAAGCTGATGCACATGAACAGCCCCACCAAAAGTATTTTTTTCATAAGAATAAGGGATTAAAATTATTTGGGTAAAGATAGCTTTTTTTATAAAAAAGCGCAACAAAGCAAAAGAAATAATTATAGCTTTTTTTTATAAAAAAGCGCAACGGGGCAAAAGAAATAATTATAGCTTTTTAGTTCTTCAAAAGTTATTGCAGAATATTCTGTAGAACAGGCTTCCAGCCTGTTCATCATTTGAAACTACAGTTTTGCCTCCGCAATACCTCTCGAAGAACCACTTTTTTCAATCCACAATCACGCGCCTTGCATACTGATTTTTGCCAATAGTTGCATGGACGATATAAATGCCTTTGGACAAGTTTTTGAACTCAAGGCGCGTATGGGAGGCAAGGCTATTCAGGCGGAGGGTAGGCAAGTCAGGCTGTAAAAGTTGCCCTTGTAAGTTATAAACCTCCACCCTTGCCTGCGCATCTGTACCTACGACCGTGATACTAAACGTCCCTTTATTCGGATTAGGTGCTATCTGAAGGTAGTCCGTTTTACCTTCATATACACCCGCATGGCGCAAAAATGAAGATGTACCCGAACACCCCAAATCATTCGTAACCGTCAGCGA